>JAUHYJ010000512.1 GCA_030425785.1 Acidimicrobiia bacterium
CGCCACCGGGACAGCAGCCGCACCGCGACGCGCTCGTCCCACCGCCCGAAGCTGCTGTCGAGCAGCGCCATCCACGGCGCCCGGCGCTCGACGACTCCGTCCTGCACGATGTCGGCGGTCTCGGCGATGACCGTGTTGATCGTGTCGTAGTCGGCTCGGCGCGCGGCCCGGAGGCCGGCGTCGGCGGTCGACCATTCGTCGTCAAGCACGTCGACGAGCGTGAGCACCAGGTCGTAGTTGATGTGTGCGTTCACGCCCGCGAGCAACAACTGCAACGTGCTGGCATCGTTGCCGACGGCGGCGGCGTGTGCGATCACCCACGGTTCGGGCACGCGGACGGCGTCCGGACCACCGTCGATCGACACGAAGTAGTACTCGGCGAACCGGTCGAGCAGGCCGAGCACCCAGTCGCCGTCGACGAAGTCGCCTCCGGCGCAGCGCTCGACGACCGCATCGGTCATGTGTCGATAGCAGTCGAGGAAGACCGCGCGACCGTCGGCAGCGGCGTCCCAGGCGGCGACCTGCGTCGCCATGCGGTCCGAGACAGCCGCCGACATCAGCGCCTCAGACGGCGAGTTCGCACCAGTCCTTGTAGCGGTCTTCCTCGCCGCGGACGACGCGGCCGTAGAGCTCGGCGATCGCCAACGTCTTCTCGCCCGGGCACGGGATCGCCCGGTCGTCGACCGAGTTGACCGAGCTGACCTCGGCGGCGGTGCCGACCAGGAACATCTCGTCGGCGATGTAGACGTCGGAGCGGGCGATGTTGTCGAGCACGACCTCGTACCCGAGATCGCGGGCGAGGGTGATCACCGTGTTCTGGGTGATGCCCTCGAGCGCCCCGGCCGACAGCGGGGGGCTGATGAGCTTGCCGTGGCGCGAGACGAACACGTTCTCGCCCGAGCACTCGGCGACGAGTCCGTTGGGGGCGAGCATGAGCGCCTCGTCGTAGCCGGCCTTCAGCGCTTCGACCTTGGCGAGCGACGAGTTCACGTAGTTGCCGGTCGTCTTGGAGGCCGGCGGCATGATGTTGTGGTCGTGGCGGGTCCACGACGACGTCTTGAGCCGCACACCCTTCGTGACGGCGTCGTCGCCCAGGTAGGCGCCCCACGGCCAGCACGCGATCGCCACGTCGACCGAGCACGGCATCGTGTTCAGCCCCATCTCGCCGTACCCGAAGTACGCCAACGGCCGCACGTAGCACGAGCCGAGGCCGGTGGACGCCACCGTCGCCTTGCAGGCGTCGATCAGCTCCTCGACCGTGTACGGGATCTCCATCCCGAGGATCTTCGCCGAGTTGTGCAGTCGCTGGATGTGCTCGGTCAGCCGGAAGATCGCCGGGCCCTGCGACGTCTCGTACGCCCGGATGCCCTCGAAGACACCCATCCCGTAGTGGAGGGTGTGGGTGAGCACGTGGATCTGCGCCTGGTCCCAGTCGACCAGGTCGCCGTTCATCCAGATCTTCGGGGTCGGGGTGATGGGCATGGTCTCAGTCTCGCACTCGCGCGGCGATCGTGTCACCAATGTCGGTGGTGCTGCCGCTACCCGCATCGTCGCACGCCGACCGGATGCGGGTCGCGGCGTCCGACTCGCCCAGGAAGTCGAGCATCAACGCCGCGGACAGGACCGCAGCCGTCGGATTCGCCAGGTTCTTGCCGGCGATGTCGGGCGCCGACCCGTGGACGGGCTCGAACATCGACGGCCCCGTCCGCGACGGGTTGAGGTTGGCGCTGCTGGCGAGCCCGATCCCGCCCGACACCGCACCACCGAGGTCCGTCAGGATGTCGCCGAACAGGTTGTCGGTGACCACCACGTCATAGCGGTGTGGGTCCTGCACGAAGTAGATGCAGGCGGCGTCGACGTGGTTGTAGGCGATGCCGGTGTCCGGGTACTCGGCGGCGACCTCGTCGAAGGTGCGCTGCCAGAGATCGCCGGCGAAGGTCAGCACGTTCGTCTTGTGGACGAGGGTGACGTGCTTGCGGTGGCGGGTCTGGGCGAGTTCGAAGGCGTAGCGGATGCAGCGCTCGACGCCCATCCGCGTGTTCACCGACCCCTGGGTCGCGACCTCGTTCGGCGTGCCCTTGCGGAGCACACCGCCCTCGCCGACGTACGGGCCCTCGGTGTTCTCGCGGATGACGACGAAGTCGTGCGCTTCGTCGTGGCCGGGCGCGGTGCCCACGAACGGTCGCTGGTTGACGTACAGGTCGAGCTCGAAGCGCATCTTCAGCAGCAGCCCGCGCTCGATCACGCCGGGCGGCACGTCGGGCGTGCCGACGGCGCCGAGCAGAATCGCGTCGTAGGCCCGGAGCTCGTCGAGCGTCTCATCGCTCAGGATCTCGCCGTCGCGCAGGTACCGAGCGCCGCCGAGCTCGAAGTCGGTCGTGTCGAGCTCGACACCGGCCGCCTCCATCACCTTGATCGCCTCGGCCGTGACCTCGGGCCCGATACCGTCGCCACCGATCACCGCAATCTTGTGTGCCATAGGCACCCGAATCTAGCGACCGAGTCACCGGGCTCCCGAATGACGGATGGACGTTCTCGTGATGTGGGATCGCGCCCGCCGGGCGCTCGCCCGCTCCGGTACCGTCGCGATCATGCGCGTGCACGAGCTCGATCACATCGTCCTGAACGTCGCGGATGTCGAGCGATCGCTCGCCTGGTACACCGAGATGCTCGGCCTGACGGCCGAGCGCGCCGACGCCTGGCGGGCAGGCGACGCCCCGTTCCCCTCGGTCCGTGTCAACGAGCGGTGCATCATCGATCTGTTCGCCACCGACCGGTCGGGTGAGAACCTCGATCACGTGTGCTTCGTCGTCGACCCGGGCGACGTCGACGCGATCGCCGCGGACGACCGGTTCGACCGCATCGTCGGTCCCGTCCCGCGTTGGGGCGCCCGCGGTGACGGGATGTCGGTCTACGTCCGCGATCCCGACGGCAACACGGTCGAGCTGCGCTGCTACGGCTGATCCGCTTGCGGGCGCGTCGCCCGATTCGTAGATTGGCGAAGTGCCGTCGACCGTTCGCTCGCGTTCGGGGCGCATCGCGGTCGTCGTGTCGGCGATCACGCTCTCCGTCGGCTCGGGCATGGCTGCGTCACCGGTCTCGGCAGCGGCGACCCCCGCCACTGCCACCACGCCGTCGGCGGCCAAGCCGCCGGTCTCGCCACGGCTCGCAGCCGCCGTCGGTCCCGAACGTCGTTCCTCGCCCGACTCGTCGGCACCGATCGGGGCACCCGGTGCGGTGCTGCGTGACCGCACCGGACGACTGATCGTCGACATCACCGTCGACGATGGCGGCAGGCGATCGTTCCCGGCGGTCGAGGCGCTCGGCGCCGACGTCATCGCCACCGATACCGGCCGGGTGCGCGCG
>JAUHYJ010000513.1 GCA_030425785.1 Acidimicrobiia bacterium
CTCGGGCGCCAGTTCGCGCTGATCACGGTGACGGGCGGGCGGACGGGTCGGAGCTACACGACGCCGGTGCAGTACCTGGAGGTCGACGGCAGCTACGTCGTGACCTCGCAGATCCATCGTCGATGGTGGCGCAACATCGACGTCGAACCGGAGGTGTCGCTGCTCGTGGCCGGCGACGAGGTCGCAGGACGGGCGCGCATCCTGCGCGATGAGGCGTCGCACGAGCTCTTGTCGACCTGCCTGTCGCAGGTCCCACGGCTCGCGAAGTTCTACGGCGTCGCGATCGACGAGGACGGCCCCGACCCAGTTGGCGTCGCCGATCTGGCAGAACTCATCGTCCTGATCGTGATCGACCCGTCGTCGGCCGACTCGTCGCCGAGCCGGACATCGATGTCGACCAGCCGCTGAAGCGACAGGCCATGCCGCACCGGGCGGTCAGGCGTCGGGCAGGGCGATCCAGTCGGCCAGGTGAGGTCGCGCCCGACGCACCGCGGGTGGTCGAACGGCCACCGTTCGGCGACCCAGCCCGGCACGAACCGATCGAGTGCGCGTTCGAGATCGGAACCGACGAGCGGGTCGACGACACCACGAGATGTCGGCGTCGGCGCCAGTCTTCTCGGCCGGATCGATGTAGACGCACCCCGACAACGCGGTTTCGTCGAGGTCGAACAGTGCGTCGTCGAACGACTCGTGGCGCTCGATCTCGTCGGCGTGACGTCGGAGGTCGTCGCGGTCGGCCTCGGCCGTCATCGTCGCGGGTGGCCATCCCCACGCCTCGCCGGAGATCGACCAGAGCCGCGGCTGTGACCCCATCACGGCGATCGTGTGGAGCTCGGTGTCGGCAGGGCTGATGGGGCGCAGGAAGTGGCCCGCGTCCCCGACGGGAACCCTGGTCGGATGTTCGACGTCGTCGGGCAACCAGGTCGTCGGCGCGGCGCTACCCGCGGGCGCGACTCGTCGCCGGCCGAGGTTCGCCGCCGGCGAGGGCGGTCGATCGGCAGAGCACGCGGACGGCGTCGAGGTGATCGACCAGCAGGCGTTCGTTGGTGCCGATCCGCACCGCGTCGACCGCCCCGGCGTCGATGTTGGCTTGCACGTCGACGGCGACGGCGAAGTCCTCGTCGGGGATGGTGACGTTGACGCGCTCCCAGTTGCGATCCCACAGCTCGGTCTCGTCGGCGCGGTCGGCGGGGACCAGCATGGTGAGGCGCGCCGTGGTGCGCGACGGGTCGGTCGGGTGCGGTCGCAACGAGAACAGCTCGACGTGCCCGGCCTGCCACTGCACGACGGTGCCCGGCACGAGCACGATCGCCCCGGTCAGGTGGGCGAGGACCTCCCACTCGTCGCGCGGCCGGTCGGTGAGTTGCGTGACGAGCCGGTTCTTCGGCAGCCAGTTGACGAAGTGGGGACCGGCGCGGTGGCCGTCGGTCAGGTTGGCGGGGAAGTACGGCGCGATCGAATCGCGGTGCAGGTACTTGAGGTGGTACAGCTCGAGGAAGCCGTCGGTGAGCATCTTCCAGTTGCACCCGAGGTCGTACTCGGTGCTCGCGTGGTGGACCATCGAGCCGAGGCCGAGCTCGGTCAGGAGCTCGTCGATCTCGCCACCGAGCCAGTCGGCGACGGGCCGCGAGGGTGCGTCCGCGTCGGCGGTGACCCACACGATGCCGTGGCGCTCCTCGCAATCGAGCCGTCGGAGCCCGGTGGTGCACGGGTCGGTCGACCAGAGGCCGGCATCGGCGACGGCCCGCAACGATCCGTCCAGGTCGTACGACCATGCGTGGAAGCCGCAGGAGAAGATCCGTGCCGATCCGGACTGGCGGGTCTCGACGGTGGCGCCGCGGTGCGCGCAGACGTTGCGCATCGCATGGACGTGCCCGTCGGCGCCGCGGGTGACGAGCACCGGCACCCCGGCCAGCGCGAGCGTGACGAAATCGCCCGGCGCGCGGATCTCGCTCGCCGCCACGGCAGCGACGGGCCGGGCCGCGATCGCCGCGACCTCCGAGCGGTGTGCGTCGGTGTCGGTGTAGGCCGCGGTGTCGATCGTGGTGTGGGGCCCGTCGGCGGGGGCCGGGCCGGCATCGATCAGCCGACGTAGCCGGTCGCCGAGGGAGAGCTCCATCTCGCGTCGCATGCACGATTCGTAGCCGAACTCGGGCTCCGGGGGTGAACCGGACGTGGACCCGGCCCGCCGGCGCCGTGCCATCATCGCGCGATGGTCGTCGATGGCCCGGAGATCCGCAGCGAGGTGCTCGAGCGATGTCGGACTGCCTTGCCCGGGTGGGGCCGCCTCACCGTCGAGCAGGTCGACTTCGATCCGCCGAAGGGGTTCTCGTCGTTCACGATGGGTGTCCGTCCGACGGTCGAGGTCGACCCGCCCGCCGTGCTCTACCGGCACCTGGTGGGCAAGGAGAACGCGATCCTCGATCCGGCGGACGAGCGCGACGTGTTCCTGCGGTTGGGCGAGCACGACATCGCCGCGCACTGCTGGTACGTCGACGACACGTGCCGGATCGAGGCGTTCCATCGCGGCCGCACGCTGACCGCCGCCGACGTCCGCGATCCGCACGTGCTGCGCGGTGTCGCCGGCGAGCTGCATCGCCTCCACCGGCTCGACCCCGATGGCGTGCCCGACCAGACCTTCTTCGAGCTGCTGCACGCAAAGTGGGGCCCGATGGCCGAGCGCGTGGTGACCGAGCACCGCGACGAGTTCCCGCCCGACGAACGTGCCCTGTGCGACGACCTCATGCCGATGTTCGACGACGCGACGCTCGTCAAGGTGATGCGGTGCCTGCCCGATCGCGAGCCGGTCTTCTGCCACAACGACACGTACCACGGCAACGTGATGCTGCTCGACGACGGGTCGGTCAAGCTGCTCGACTTCGAGTTCTCGTGCCGGAACCACCCGGCGTTCGACTTCGCCAACCTGTTCGCCGAGACGGTGATGGTCCACGGCCTCGACGAGCGACCCCACTTCCGCATCGCCGAACCGGCGTACACCGACGACGACATCGCCGTGTTGATCGGTGCCTACCTCGACTGCGCCGATCGAGACCGCGACGATCCCGACCACACCGATGCCGACCACAGCGAGCGAGACCCGGTCGAGCGAGCGTCCGAGATCGAACGATTGGTCGCGGAGACGCGCCGGGCGATCATGCTCTCCGACTACATGTACGCGATGGCGGCGCTACCACTGGCGCTCGAGCCGATCCAGAAGATCCGGTTCCTGCCGTACGCGCACCAGCGCTTCCACCGGTTCCTCGACACGTGGCGAGCGACGTTCGCCGGCTGACTCGCAGGGGCGCCGCGGTGGGCCGCGACTGCTCCTCGGCGCACCGACGCGTCACGCGGC
>JAUHYJ010000514.1 GCA_030425785.1 Acidimicrobiia bacterium
GGGCGACGGCAACGACCACTGCTCCGGCACGAGCCCGGCGACCACATCGTCGAGCGCCTGCTGCTCCGCGACGAGATCGTTCAGCACCGTCGTGACGTCCACGCCGTGGGAACGTACCAGCGCGTCATCGACCAGGCTGCACCGAACCCCGAGCGCCGAGCCCGTGCCGACGCCAAGGAGGACCCGCCAGGTGGGGTGTGGTGGTGGTCGTTGTGAATCGTCACGGTGGGTGTGGTGGTGGTGGTCGTCGTGAATCGTCACGGTGGGTGTGGTGGTGGTCGTCGTGAATCGTCACGGTGGGTGTGGTGGTGGTCGTGGTCGTCGTCAAGCGTCACCGATTCGGTGCCGGGTGCGTCATGACGGGCATTCGTCCGCCGGTTGGTGACGATTCGTGACCGGGCGAGGTGGACAACCGTGACGATTCGACACACATCGCAGGCCGTGCGGCGTGACGATTCGCTACGACACGTCGAGCGCAGGTCGTGACGATTCGCAACGATGGCGACGACCACACCGCCGACACGCCGGCCCCTGGGACTGGTGGCGCCGACCTCCATCGCGAGGTCGGCCGCCGCGATGTCCGCGACGCCCCCACCCTGCTCGGTGCCGGCACGGTCGGTCCGATGGAGCGATGTGACACCCGTCGTTCACGATGGGCGGGGTGCCGTCCGAACCGACCCATCTCGCCCGCCCGCCGCTCCTCGGCGACGTGGTCGACCGCCATCCGTGCCCGTCGTGCAGCCGGACGATCGACCAGGTGTACCGGCCAGGACGCGCTCGGGTGTACTGCAGCCAGGCATGCCGCCAGCGGGCGTACCGGTGGCGGCGGGCGAACGGCGTCCGCATCTTCGTCGAGCGCGACGGGCCGCCGGAGCAATCGGGTACCGGGCTGCGTCATGCACTGCGCGACCGCCGCGATCCGCTCAGTCGGATGGTCGACCGCCGGGGTCGTGAGGTCACGGTGTGCGGCACACTGGCACGTCCGGCCCGTCACCGGCGGGGCACCCATGACCGGTTCGTCCCCGCGACGTCGTCGTCGTGTCAGGTGTGCACGGCCCTCATCGGGGTCGGTGACGATCCCTTCGTCGGGCTGCCCGAGGCCGCCACCCGGTGGTTGCGACCACGGGCGCGCGGTCCGAACTGACCTTCGTCCCCGCTCGGTGCCACCAGCGGAGAGGTCGCCCACTACGTTGCTCCGCGATGGAGGAAGCGGTCACGTGAGCATCATCCGATCGAAGCTCGACACCCGCAGCGACGAGCATCGCCAGAACGTGGCCGCCATGGAGTCGCTCTGGAACGACGTCGCCGAGCAGCTCGCGGCGGTCCCCGGCATCGGCGGTCAGCGCTACGTCGACCGGCACCGTCAGCGCGGGAAGATGCTCGCACGTGAGCGCATCGAGCAACTCGTCGACCCCGACACGCCGCTGCTCGAGCTCAGCCCGCTCGCGGGATGGGGCAGCGAGTTCCCGATCGGCGCCGGTGCGGTCAACGCCATCGGCGTCGTCGAGGGGATCGAGTGCGCGATCACGGCCAGTGACATGACCTATCGGGGTGGCTCGATGAACCCCCGCTCGGTCGACAAGGGCGAACGCTTCCGCGACATCATCCGGCGCAACCGCCTCCCATGGATCAACCTGAACGAGTCGGCGGGCGCCGATCTCCCCCACCAGGCCGACATCTTCATCCGGGGCGGCGAGGGATTCCGCGACCAGACCCAGCTGAGCAAGCTCGGCATCCCGACCATCACGGCCAGCTTCGGCCCGAACACGGCCGGCGGCGCGTACACCCCGGGGATGAGCGATTACACGATCTTCGTGAAAGGCCGGGGTACGGCCTACCTCGGCGGCCCACCGCTCGTGAAGATGGCGATCGACGAGATCGTCGACGAGGAGACGCTGGGCGGCGCCGAGATGCACTCGCGCACGAGTGGCCTGTCCGACTACCTCGCTGTCGACGAGATGGATGCGCTCCGCCAGACCCGCGACATCGTCCGACACCTCCGCTGGCGCAAGCTCGGCCCCGGGCCGACCGAGCCGGCCGACGAACCGCAGTACGACCCCGCCGAGCTGATCGGGTGTGCGTCGGCCGACGTCCGGATCCCGTTCGACATCCGCGAGATCTACGCGCGCGTCCTCGACGGCAGCCGCTTCGAGGAGTTCAAGCCGCTCTACGGCGACAAGCTCGTCTGCGGTTGGGGATCGATCCACGGCTTCCCGGTCGGTCTCCTGGGCAACAACGGCATCTTGTTCTCCGAGGAGGCGAAGAAGGGCGCCCAGTTCATCCAGCTGTGCAATCGCACCGACACGCCGCTCGTCTTCTTCCACAACATCACCGGCTTCATGGTCGGCTCGAAGGCCGAGCAAGGCGGCATCATCCGCAACGGCGCCAAACTGATCAACGCCGTGTCGAACAGCGAGGTGCCCCACTTCTGCCTGATGGTCGGGGCGTCCTACGGCGCCGGCAACTACGGGATGGCGGGCAAGGCGTACGACCCACGGTTCATCTTCTCGTGGCCGAACCACAAGATCGCCGTCATGGGCGGCCGGCAGCTCGCCGGGGTGATGGACATCGTGGCCCGGAACGCCGCTGCCGGCCGCGGTATTGAGGTCGACGAGGACGACCTCACCGCCAAGAAGGACGCACTCGAGGCTCAGATCGAACACGAGTCGTCGGCGCTCTATGCGACCGGGCGCGTGTGGGACGACGGCATCATCCACCCCAACGACTCCCGCACGGTGCTCGGACTCGCTCTGTCGGCGGCCCACAGCAATGTCGTGCGCGGCGCCGAGGCCTACGGCGTCTGGAGGCACTGATGCGCATCCTGATCGCGAACCGCGGCGAGATCGCGTGCCGGATCGCCCGTACCGCCCACCGGATGGGCATCGCGACCGTCGGCGTCTACTCCGAACCCGACGCGAACGCGCTCCACGTCGACGCCGTCGACGTGGCGGTCGCGCTCGGCGGCGCGACGCCGGCCGAGTCGTACCTGCGCGGCGACCTCATCATCCGAGCCGCACTCGACACCGGGGCCACCGCGGTCCACCCCGGCTACGGCTTCCTCGCCGAGAACCCCGACTTCGCACACGCGGTGGCCGATGCCGGCTTGACCTGGATCGGGCCGACCCCCGATCAGATCCGCCTGCTCGGTGACAAGGTCGCGGCCAAGCACGCGGCCATCGCCGCGGGCGTGCCGACCACCGCGATCATCGAGGTCGCCGACGGGGACGTGCCGTCGGAGATCCCGATCCCGGCCCTCGTGAAAGCAGCGGCGGGCGGTGGCGGCCGCGGCATGCGGACCGTGCATCGACGCGAGGACCTGGCGGACGCGATCGAAGCGGCGTCACGCGAGG
>JAUHYJ010000011.1 GCA_030425785.1 Acidimicrobiia bacterium
GGCGGACCAGGGCGCTCGCGTCCAGCGCCCGCTGTGGGCCAGCACCGGCACCAAGAACCCCGAGTACTCCGACGTGCTCTACGTCGACGGACTCATCGGGCCGCACACCGTGAACACACTGCCCGAGTCGACGCTCGAGGCGTTCGCCGATCACGGCACGCTCGCGCGCACCGTCGACGCAGACATGGACGAGGCCGACCGGGTGTGGGCGGCGCTCGCCGACGTCGGCATCGACATGGACGACGTGTCGGCCCAGCTCGAGCGCGAGGGTGTGGATGCGTTCATCAAGTCGTTCGACGGTCTGATCGAGGTCCTCGAAGCCAAGGCCGCCGAGCTCGACGCCTGATCCCCCGCACATGACCGATCTGTTCGCCCCCCTCGAGTTCCCGCGCGGCCCGGCTGCGGCCAATGCGTTCATGCTCGCCCCGCTCACCAACTGCCAGAGCCATCCCGACGGCACGCTGTCGGACGAGGAGCACCGCTGGCTGGCGATGCGGGGCGAGGGCGGCTTCGGCGCCGTGATGACGTGCGCCGCGTCGGTCTCGGCCGGTGGCGTCGGCTTCCCGGGTCAGCTCGGGATCCACGCCGACGACCACCTGCCGCGGCTGCGAGCACTCGCCGACGACCTGCGGGCGAGCGGTGCCATCGGCCTGGTCCAGCTCCACCACGCCGGCGTCCGTTCGCCATCGGAGCTGATCGGGGGTGCCACGCCGGTCGGCCCGTCCGACCACGCCGACACAGGTGCCCGGGCCATGACGACCGCGGAGGTCGAATCCGTCATCGCGGACTTCGTCGCCGCCGCCCGTCGCGCCGAGCAGGCCGGCTTCGACGGTGTCGAGTTGCACGGGGCGCACGGCTACCTGTTGTGCGCGTTCCTCAGCCCCGAGCTGAACGTGCGGACCGACGCCTACGGCGGCTCGCTCGAACGACGCTGCCGGATCGTGTTCGAGATCCTCGACGGCATTCGCTCGACGTGTGGCCCCGACTTCGTCGTCGGCGTGCGACTGTCGCTCGAACGGTTCGGGGTGCGGCTCGACGAGATGCGCATCCTGACCCAGGCGCTCATCGACTCCGGTCAGGTCGACTTCATCGACCTGTCGCTGTGGGACTGCTTCAAGGAACCCGTCGAGGCCGAGGGCACGGGGCGCAGCCTGCTCGACGTCACCACCGACCTCGTCCGGCGACACGACCCGCAGGGTCGACGGGTGCCGGTGGGCGTGGCCGGGAAGCTGCACACGCCCGACGACGTGCGACGCGCCATCGACGACGGCGCCGACTTCGTCCTGCTCGGGCGGGTCGCGATCGCCCACCACGATTACCCGAACCGGCTGCGAGCCGACGCCGATTGGCGGCCGGCATCGTTCCCGCTCCCCGAGGAGCACTACCTGGCCGAGGGTGTGTCGCCGACGTTCGTCGCCTACCTCCGCCGGTCGTTCGGCCGCCTCATCACCGACACTGCGGCGGAGTGACCCGGTCACTCACGGACCACCTACGGTGGCGCCATGAGTGACATCACCTTCGATCGCGCCCCTCGGTTCGCCGAGCTGACCGAGTGGTTGCGCCAGATCGCGGCCGACCATCCCGATCTCGTCGATCTCGACGTGCTCGGGACGTCGCACGAAGGGCGAGAGGTCTGGATCGCCACAGTGACCAACTCGGCCACCGGGCCGCACGACGAGAAGCCGGCGGTCTGGCTCGACGGCAACATCCACGCCTCGGAGACGACGGCGTCCGTCGCGCTCCTGCACCTGCTCCACACGCTCGTCACGCAGCACGGCACCGACGAACGCATCACCCGCGCGCTCGACACCCGCACCTTCTACATCGTCCCGCGGGTCAACCCGGACGGCGCCGAGCTCGCGCTCGGCGAGGTGCCGTTCATCGTGCGCTCGACCACCCGTGAGTGGCCGTTCACCGACCAGCGGCCCGGATTGGTCGTGAGCGACATCGATCACGACGGCCGCATCCTGCAGATGCGCGTCGCCGACCCGAACGGCACCTGGAAACCTTCGGCCGCGGACGCCCGGCTGCTCGTGCCGCGCGAGCCCGACGAGGACGGGCCCGGCCCGTACTACCGCCTCTTCCGCGAGGGCCGGGTCCACGACTACGACGGCGTCCAGGTGCCGCCCGCTCCCCCGCTGATGGGCATCGACTCGAACCGCAACTTCCCGTTCGACTGGGAGCGCCACCCGGGAACCGCACCCGGCGGCGCCGGAGACTTCCCGACCAGCGAGCCCGAAGTCCGCGCCGTGGTGCAGGGCATGACCGACCGGCCGAACGTGACCGCCTACTTCGCCTACCACACGTTCTCGGGCGTGCACCTGCGGCCGTACGGCAACCGCACCCAGGACGACCTCCCGACGATCGACCGCTGGATCTACGAGGATCTCGGCGCGCGCTACACCGAGATCACCGGCTACCCGTCGATCTCGATCCTCGAGGACTTCCGCTACGACCCCAAGTCGGTGATCGGCGGGAGTGGCAGCGACTGGGCGTACGACCAGGTCGGCGTGATCTCCTGGACCACCGAGTTCTGGAACGCGATGAAGGCGGCCGGTCTGGAGAACCCACACCCGATCGACTGGTTCCGCCAGCACCCCGTCGACGACGAGCTGCAACTGCTCGCCTGGGTCGAGGAGCACGTCACCGGGGGCTACGTCGACTGGTACCGGTACGACCACCCGGAGCTCGGCCCGGTCGAGCTCGGCGGATGGGACAGCGCGGCCGTGTTCCGCAATCCGCCACCGCATCTCCTCGAGGCCGAGGTCGCGCCGCACACCGACCTCGCGATCTTCCAGGCACTGACGTCGCCGCTCCTGCGTCACCGCGACACCCTCGTCGAGCCGGCGGGCGAGGGCGCGTGGCGCGTGCGGGTGGTCGTCGAGAACGCCGGGTGGCTGCCCACGAACGTCACCCAGCGCGCCGTCGAGCGTCGGGTCGTCCACCCCCTCACGGCGAACATCACCCTGCCCGACGGCGCATCGCTCGTCACCGGGCTCGCCCGGATCGAGCTCGGCCAGCTCACCGGGCGGGCCCTCAAGCGCACCGGCATCGGCATGTTCGCCGGCGCCTACGACGACACGTCCGATCGTGGCGTCGCGGAATGGATCGTGGCGGCGGCGCCGGGCACCACGGTCGAGGTCGAGGTGACGCACCACCGCGCCGGCGTCGTCCGCACCAGCGTCGAGCTCGGGTCGTGAGCCTCCCGTTCGAGGGCATCCGGGTGGTCGAGGCCGCCCAGATGGTGGCGGGTCCGTTGGCCGGGATGGTGATGGCCGAGCAGGGCGCCGACGTCATCAAGGTCGAGCTTCCCGACGGCGTCGGCGACCGGATGCGGTTCCTCGGCTCACGCCGGGGTTCGATGAGCGCGATCTACCACGGGGTGAACCGGGGCAAGCGGTCGGTCGTCCTCGACTCGAAGCACCCGGAGGGCGTCGCCGCGCTGCGGCGCCTGATCGGCACCGCCGACGTGTTCGTCCAGAACTTCCGGCCCGGCGCCGCCGATCGACTCGGCATCGGTGCCGACGACGTACTCGCCGAGCATCCGCGGCTCGTGTACGTGTCGGTGTCGGGCTACGGGCCGACCGGGCCCCGTGCGGGCGAGCGGGTGTACGACTACGTGATCCAGGCGATGAGCGGCATGGCCGCCGTGCAGGGGCGTGGCGGCCGGCCCGAACTGGCCCGCCACGTCGTGATCGACAAGGTCACCGCATTGACGGTGTCGCAGGCGATCGCGGCCGCACTGTTCCAGCGCGAGCGGACGGGGCGCGGCCAACACGTCGAGCTCTCGATGCTCGACACCGGCCTCTGGTTCTTCTGGCCGGACGGGATGATGGATCGGGCCTTGCAGGGCGACGACGTCGTCGACGCACCCCACTTCGGCGACCTCGCCGAGGTGCTCGCGACGTCCGACGGCCACGTCACGGCGGTGGCGATGGGCGGTCGGACCTGGCCGAACCTGGTCGCTGCGTTCAACCCCGCCTGGTCGGACGATCCGCGGTACGCGACGGCGCGCGATCGCGAGGCGCACCAGCGCGAGCTCGCCGCCGAGCTCGCTGCCATCGTCGGGGCGATGACGACCGACGAGTGCCTGGCCCGCATGCACGCCAACGACATCCCGGGCGCGCGGGTGCTGACGCCCGACGAGGTACCGCTCGAACCGCAGGTCGTCCACAACGACAGCCTGATCGTGCACGACAACGGCCCGGTCGGCACGATCCGCGAGGCGCGCCCACCTGTCCGGTTCGGCGGCGCCACGCGCGAGGTGCCCGGGCCGGCGCCGGAGGCCGGCGAGCACACCGACGAGATCCTCAGCGAACTGGGCTACGACGCCGAAGCCATCGCCACGCTGCGAGACGACGGCGTGCTCGGCCCGCCCGGCGTGTGATCGTCAGCCCGTGCTCGCCCGCCCACACCCCGAGATCGGCGCCACGTACGGATACGGGTTGATCGGCGATCCACCTCGAGGCCTGATCTCGAAGTGCAGGTGCGGCGTGGTCGCGTTGCCGGTCGCGCCGACGTAGCCGATCACCTCACCCGCGCCCACGCGCGACCCGGGTCCGAGCCCGCCGGCGAAGCCGCTCATGTGGGCATAGAAGTAGGTCGTGCCGTCGTTCGTGGCGAGGTACCAGGCATTGCCGGCGCGCAGGCCGGGCTGGTCCCACTGCCAGCGGACGAGCACGCCGTCGACCACGGCGCGAACCGGTGTCCCGGTCGCCGCGATCAGGTCGACGCCGTTGTGGCTGCGTCCTCCCGGCCGAGCCTGCTGCCACGTGTCCGCGGTCCAGCAGCGACCTTCGACGGGCGAGACCTCGAGCCAGGTCGGCGGCGCCGTCGGCATCGTCGCACCGGCCGGCAGCCGGATCGTCTGACCCGGGTGCAGCTCCGTCGACGCCGAGGCGTCGTTGACGCCGAGCAGCGCCCCGGGCGCGACATCGGCACGGGCGGCGATCCCGTACCAGCTGTCACCCGACCGGACGGTGTACGCCTCACCTGCGGCGGGCGCGGTGCGCTCGTCGCCTCTCTCGCCGGACGTGTCCGCTCCCGCCGGTGCGCACAACACGTCACCCGGGTAGAGCGCGGCGTCCAACGTGGCGCCGTTCACCGACGTCAGGTCGTTCGGTGCCACCCCGAGTCGCCCGGCGATGGCGAACCAGCCGTCGCCCGACTGCACGGTGTAGGTCGTGCCCGAGCACAGCGGCGCCGCACCGGCGGGCAGGCAGACCGACTGCCCCGCGTGCAGCATCGTGTCGACCCCCGCGTCGTTGGCCTCGAGCAGGTCGGCTGCGGCCACGTCGGCCTTCGCGGCGATCCCGAACCAGCTGTCACCGGCGGCGACCACATAGCTCGGAGCGCCGTCGCAGTTCGTGGCGGCGTCGACGACGGCGCCCGACGGTGCTCCTGGTGACGGGAGGGCGAGGGCGACGACGGCGACGAGCCCCGCAGCGAGTGCACGGTGACGGGTGGAGCGATCGGGCATGGCACGGTTCCTTCCTCCGCTCGCTCGGGCGGAGCGTAGCGAGCCGATCCAGTCGTGTCCGGTCGCCCCCTCGTGATTCGGGCGCCGTCAGACGCTGAAACGCACGCTGTGGTAGCCCTCGGCGCCGTCGGGTGCGACGTCCTTCGGTCCGACCGGCTGTGGCTCGCCGTCGCCGTCGTAGGCGCGCACCGTCACGCGGTGGTCGCCGGGCTCGAAGTCCGTCCACCGGTAGCGCCACTGGCGCCACGTGTCGTCACTCGGGACGCCGGCGAGCTCGCAGTCGCGCCACTCGCCCGACTCGTCGAGCTCGATCTCGACCTTGGAGACACCTCGGTGCACCGACCAGGCGAGTCCTGCGATGTCGAGCGCGCCGTCGTCGCTGAGGGCGAGATCACGACCGTTCCGCGGTCGGTCGATGCGGGCCATGGTCTTCACCGGCCCCTCCTTGGCCCAGCCACGCGGCACCCAGTAGCCGTCGAAGTCCTCCCACCGGGTGAGCTCGATCTCGGTCACCCACTTGGTGGCCGAGACGTACCCGTACAACCCGGGCACGACGAGGCGGACCGGGTAGCCGTGCTCCGGCGGCAACGGCTCGCCGTTCATGGCGATCGCGAGCATCGCGTCGCGCCCGTCGGTGATGACCGACGTCGGCGAGCCGCAGCTCCACCCGTCGATCGAGCGCGAGACCACCTGGGTCGCACCGTCCTGCACGCCGGCCTCCTCGAGCAGTTCCTTCATCCGGATGCCCTGCCACCGCGCGTTCCCGACGAGGTCGCCGCCGATGCGGTTCGACACGCACGACAGTGTGATGTCGCGCTCGATGATCGGGCGATCGAGCAGGTCGGCGAACGTCAGCTCGATCTCGTTGTCGACCATCCCGTGGATGCGCAGGCGCCACGAGTCGACGGGTACCTGCGGCACCGACAGCGCGGTGTCGATCCGGTAGAAGTCGCTGTTCGGGACGATGTACGGCGTGAGGCCGTCGATCCCGAAGTCGGTTCCGGCGAATGCGGCGTCGGTCGACTCGGCGATCGTCGTGCCCGGCGCGGTCGCGTCGACGCCTGGCAGGGTGTCGACCGGGTCGGGCAGGTCGAGCGCGGCCCGTTCGGCGTCGACGTCGAAGCGACCCTTCAGCACCCGGCCGAGGCCGCCGACCAGCACGGCGAGCGCGCCGATCGTCGTCGCACCCTGCAGGAACCCGCGTCGCGCTATCCACGCCGACGTCGCGTCGACCTGCTCGTCGCGAGCGGATTCGTCGGCGCCGGGTTCGCGGCCGGTCGAAGGATCGCTGGCTGCGACCGACTGCGTCGCCTTCGGCGCCAACCACCAGATCACCGCGATCGACACGAGCGTGCCGACGATCGGTGGCAGCATCTTGCCGAACGTCGACGCCGGGCGCATGGTGACCGCGTAGACGCCGATCAGACCGACGACGCCCGTGACGGCGTACGCGGCCGATCGGGCACCGCGCACCGCGAGGTTGCCGACGAGCGTGCCGATCACGGCGAGCGACAACACGGTGCCCAGGATCAGCACCGCCTTGTCGGCCGTGCCGAACCAGTCGATCGCCCAGTCCTTGACCTCGGGCGGGACGATGTCGATGATCTCCTGTCCGACCGGCAGGACCGGCGACGAGGCACCGCGGACCAACCCGGTGATCAGCTCGGCCGCGGCCAGCCCGGCGAACGTGGACAGCAGCCCGAGGGCGATACCGTGCCAGATCGAAGCGGATCGACGAGTCGACATGGGAGTCAGTGTGCCGAAATCCACCGAGGAGCGCATCCGGAATGCCCTCCGTGAGCTCGATGTTTCGCAGGACTTTCGTATCTCGGAACAGTTCGTTTCCGAGGTGCTGGGTCTGATTGCCGACGAACCCGAGTTGCTCGACCTCAAGATCGCCAGCGCGGCCATCACGGAGATGCGCGACGCGTTCGAGGTCTTCCAGCCGTACCGGGGCATCCCCAAGGTCTCGATCTTCGGATCGGCCCGCACGACGCCCGACGATCCGCTCTACGAACAGACCCGACGCCTGGCGGCGCAACTGGCCGCCGCGGGCTGGATGGTCGTCACCGGTGCGGGCCCGGGCATCATGCAGGCGGGCATGGAGGGGGCCGGCCGCGAGAAGTCGATCGGCGTGTCGATCCGGCTGCCGTTCGAGGCCGGCGCCAACTCGATCATCGCCGGCGACGACAAGCACGTGGCGATGAAGTACTTCTTCACCCGCAAGCTGATGCTGGTCAAGGAGTCGAGCGCGTTCGTGTGCATGCCCGGTGGCTTCGGCACCCTCGACGAGACGTTCGAGCTGCTGACGCTCACCCAGACCGGCAAGGGCATCCCGGTACCGATCGTGTTCGTCGACCCGCCCGGCGACCCGTACTGGGAGTCGGTCAACCGGTTCGTCGAGTAGCCGCTGGTCGCCCGCGGCCTGGTGTCGCCACACGACTTGGGGTTGTACACGATCACCGACTCGTCCGAGGTCGCCGTCGACGAGATCCGACGGTTCTACGCGAACTACCACTCGATCCGGAACGTCGGGAAGGATCTGGTCATCCGTCTGCAGCACGAACCGACCGACGAGCAGATCGCCGAGCTCGACGAGGACTTCCGCCACCTGGTCAGCAGCGGTTCGATCCGCAGGGTCGGCGCGTACGACGTCGAGCGCCGCCAGGACGACGTGCCCGACCTGCCGCGGATCGCGATGGCGTTCAACCAGCGCGGCTACGCCGAGCTGCGCGCACTCATCGATCGCGTCAACAGCTGGGTGTCACCCGCGAGCTGATGACCCGTCGAGCGCGCGGAGGATGTGGGCCGCCTTCTCGGCCGCCCGGCGTGCCTTGGCCAGCTCCTTGTCGGTCGACGGTCGCGAGGTGGCGCCGTCGGCAACGGCCTCGCGCAGCTGATCGAACGCGAGCTCGTCCAGGTCGGCCACGATCGACTCGAGCCGGTCGGCGAGATCGTCGAAACGACTCACGGCAACGCCTCGGCGAACACGTCGATCGGATGGCGGACGGTGATGCCACGCTCGTCGAGTGCGCCCTCGAGGTGCATCGAGCATCCCGGGTTGGCGCTCACGAGCAGCGACGCGCCGCTGCGCGCCGCGGCCCGGTCGATCGCCGCGAGCTTCCGGTCGCGGATCTGGCCGGCGAGCTCGGGCTCGACGAGCGAGTACGAGCCGCCGGCGCCGCAGCACACACCGTCGTCGTCGAGCTCGACGAGGGTCGCCACCCGACCGAGTAGATCGCGGACCGGCATGTGGGCGCGCTGGACGTGGCGCAGATGGCACGGGTCCTGGACGATGATCTGCTGCGCTGATCGCTCGAGTGCCGGAAGGCGATCGACGTTCGCCGCGATCCATTCGTGCACGTCGAAGACGCGCGCGGCGAACGCCTCGGCGTCGGCGGTGCCCAACAGCCGGCCGTACTCCTTCAGGGCCGCACCGCACCCGGCGGAGTTGACCAGGATCGGCGCGTGGCCCGGCATCGAGCCCATCACGTGCTCGGCGTGCTTGACGGCCTGGTCGTGCAGCCCGGCGTGGTGGTGGAGCGCTCCGCAGCAACCACCGCCGGTGCCCGGCAGGGCGTACCCGATGTCCATCGCATCGAGCACGCTCGCCGTCGCACGATGCGTACCGCGCTGCCAGGCGTCCATCACGCATCCCGTGAACAGCCACACGTCGGTCGCCGCTGCGATGCCGGTGGCGTGGACCGCCGGCCCCCGACGCACGGGCAGCCGGCCGATGCCGAACCGCTTCGGAACGAGTCGGAGGCGTTGCGCGACGGCGAGCAGCGTCGAACCGACCAGCAGGACCCGATGGTGATGCAGGACGTGCAGCCCCCATCGCTGCCAGCGTGGGGTGATGCGTCCGGCCGCCGCGAGCTGGGTACGGGTCTGTTCGATCAGCCGGCCGTACGGCACCCCACTCGGGCAGGCCGGCTCGCACCCGCGACACTGGACACACGTCGACATGAACGACACGACGTCGTCGTCGATCTCGGCCCCCCGCCATTCGACGGCCCGCATGATCTCGATCCGGCCCCGCGGCGACAGTGCCTCGTCGCCCGTCACCCGGAACGTCGGGCAGTGCGGCAGGCACAGCCCGCACGCGACGCAGGTGTTGAGCTCCTCGGGGTCGAGCTGCAACGTCACGTCCCGCATCGTAGAGGGTGACGGGCCCGGGGGGCGGAGCCACGGCGGCTCCGTAGAGTGGACGCCGTGGAGAGCCAGCTGAACGACACCGTGAAGCGGGTGCGCGTCGGCGCCGAGCGACGCGTCCTGCACGACCTCGACGCCCGACGTCGTCAGCTCGAGCGGATGCGCACGATGCTGCACGAACGGGAGGACGTGTTCCTCCAGGCCCTCGCCGACGATCTCGGCAAGTCGGCGTTCGAGGCGTACAGCACCGAGATCGGCTTCACGATCAACGAGATCGACCACACCCTCGACCACCTCGAGAAGTGGGCGGCACCGACCAAGGTGTCGGTCCCGATCCACCTGCGTCCCGGTAGTGCACGAGTCGTGCCCGAGCCGCTCGGGACGGTGCTGATCATCGCCCCCTGGAACTACCCGCTGCAGCTCGTGCTGGCGCCGCTCGTCGCCGCGCTGGCGGCCGGCAACACGGCGATCATCAAGCCCTCCGAGGTCGCACCGGCGACGGCCGCGGCTCTCGCCCGCACCATCCCGGAGTACCTCGGCCCCGACGCGGTCGGGGTGGTCACGGGCGGTGTCCCGGAGACCACGACCCTGCTCGAGCAACCGTGGGACCACATCTTCTACACCGGCAACGGCACCGTGGGCCGCATCGTCATGCGGGCAGCCGCCGAGCACCTGACCCCGGTCACGCTCGAACTCGGCGGCAAGAGCCCCGCCGTCGTCACGGACGCCGCCGAGCTCCGGTCGGCGGCTCGCCGCATCGTGTGGGGCAAGTTCACCAACGCCGGCCAGACCTGCGTGGCGCCCGACTACGTGCTCGTCGACGAGGTCGTCGCCGGGCGGTTGCTGACGGAGCTGTCAGCGGCGATCACCGAGTTCTACGGCGACGACCCGCGCGAGTCCGGCGACTACGGCCGGATCATCAACCCGCGGCACTTCGACCGCCTGGTCGGTCTGCTCGACGGTACGGCGACGGTCGCGCACGGCGGCACCCACATCGCCGCCGAGCGATACATCGCGCCGACCGTGCTCACCGATGTCGACCCGGCCTCGGCCGTGATGCAGGACGAGATCTTCGGGCCGATCCTGCCGGTGCTCACCTACGCGGCCCTCGACGAGGCGATCGACTTCGTCACGGCGCGGCCGAAGCCGTTGGCGTTCTACCCCTTCACCGACGACCGCCACGAGGCCGACCGCCTGCTCGACGCCGTCTCGTCGGGCGGAGCGACCGTCAACCACACCCTGCTCCACCTCGCCGTCCCCGAACTGCCCTTCGGCGGTGTCGGCGCCAGCGGGATGGGCGCGTACCACGGGCGACACGGGTTCGATCTGTTCTCGCACCGCAAGCCCGTCCTGCGTCGGGCCTCGAAGCCCGATCCGAGCATTGCGTACCCGCCGTACGGCGGGCTGACGGCCAAGCTGCTGCGCAAGCTCCTCTGATGCCCGAGGGCCACACGATCCACCGCATCGCCCGCGACCACGGCCGACTCCTCGCCGGTCGGCCAGTCGCCGTCGACAGCCCCCAGGGCCGTTTCGCCGCCGATGCCGAACGGATCGACGGCGCCGTGCTCGACGAGATCGAGGCCTACGGCAAGCACTTGTTCTACTGGTGGTCGACGGGCGAGGTCGGACACGTCCACCTCGGTCTGTTCGGCAAGTACCGGGTGCATCGCACCGACGAGCCACCGCTGCCGAAGGGTGCCGTGCGGATGCGGTTGCGCACGACCGACGACGGCGACCCGGTCACGATCGAGCTGCGCGGTCCGACGGCGTGCACGCTCGGGCCACCGGACGAGCGCGACGCGATCGTCGCGCGCCTCGGGCCCGATCCGCTGCGTGCCGACGCCGACCCCGATGCTGCCATCGACCGCATCGCCCGCAGTCGCGCAGCGATCGGCGGTCTGCTGCTCGACCAGTCGGTGATCGCCGGTGTGGGCAACGTCTACCGGGCCGAACTGCTCTTCCTGCACGGCATCCACCCGGAGCGGCCCGGCCGCGACTGCCGACCCGACGACCTCCGCTCGATCTGGGAGACCGCCGTCACGATGCTGCGCGCGGGCGTGAAGGCCAACCGCATCGTCACGGTCGATCGCAACGAACTCGACCTCCCGAAGGGCAAGCGCATCCCGCGACGCGAGGCGACCTACGTCTACCAGCGCGACCGCTGCCTGCGGTGCGGCACACCGATCCGGACGGTCGAGGTCGCCAACCGAACGTGCTACTACTGTCCCGAGCACCAGGCCAGGTGAACCCCATGAACTCTGCGACGAACGCGATCGCCCCCAACCTCCCCGACGACGTCGTCGATCTCATCGGCGACGGCACCGACGTCATCGTGCCGCTCGCGAACGGCGAGCCGATCCTCGTGCTCGACGCGATCGAACGAGCTGCGGCCGACGGCCGCATCGACGATGTCCGGATCCCCCAGATGCACGCGCTGCACGACCGGCCGTACCTCGCCGGCGCGTACGACGACCGGCTGCGTCACGTGTCGTACTTCCTGTCGGGCGTCACGCGTCCCCACTTCTCGAACGGCACCCTCGACCTGGTGCCCGCCCACTTCTCCGAGGTGTACGCGCTGATGGCGGGACGCGCGAATGATCCGCTCGTCGTCGCCGCTGCGTCCCCGCCCGACCAGCACGGCTTCTGCTCGCTCGGGGTGTCGGCCGACTACGTCGCGAGCTTCATCGGGCGAGCTCGCTTCTTCCTCGAGGTCACCGATGCGATGCCGCGCACCTTCGGGCGCAACCAGCTGCACGTCTCCCAGCTCGAAGGCTGGTGCGAGTCCGACCGCGGCCTGGTCGAGGTCGCGCCGAAGCAGCCGTCGGCCATCGACTGCACGATCGGCGACCTCGTCGCCGAACGCATCCCGAACGGCGCCACCATCCAGACCGGCATCGGCGCGATCCCCAACGCGATCATGGCCTCGCTGGCCGACCACCGCGACCTCGGGATCCACACCGAGCTGATCTCCGACGGGGTCGTCGACCTCATGTCGGCGGGTGTCGTCAACGGGGTCCGCAAGCGGCTGAACCGCACGAAGGCCGTGGGCACGTTCGCACTCGGGACGCAGCGGCTGTACGACTTCCTCGACGAGAACACCGCCGTCGAGTTGCACGCCGTGCGCTACGTGAACGACCCGCGAATCATCTCGGGCGAGCCGAACTTCGTGTCGATCAACGCCACCCTCTCGGTCGACTTCCTCGGCCAGTGCGCGAGCGAGACGATCGGCGGCGAGTACTACTCGTCGTCGGGCGGCCAGAACGACTTCGCCCGCGGCGCGATGTACTCGGTCGGCGGGCAGGGATTCGTCGTGCTGCACTCGACGACGTCAGCCGGCGAGTCGCGCATCGTGCCGACGCTCGCACCGGGTGACGCCGTCACCACCCCGAAGAACACGGTCGACAAGATCGTCACCGAGTTCGGCGTCGCCGAACTCCGCGGCCGGTCGATCCGCGAACGCACCCACGCCCTGATCGCCATCGCCCACCCCGACCATCGCGAGTCCCTGCTCGCCGAGGCCTCGGCGATGGGCTACGTCTGACGCGACGCGCCCAGCACTCGCGGACTCGACGACGCGTCGTCAGCGCTTCGGACGGTCGCGGCTGCTGCTGATCGCCCGACGGACCGACGGCACGGTGCCGCCCTGCGCGGCCACCCGGCGCCGGCGAGCCACGCGCTCGACGGTCTCGCTGACGATCAGCACGATGACGGCGGCGATCAGACCGATGAGCCAGCCGCCGAGCGCCCACGCGATCGCGCCGACCACGACGATTGCGATCAGCCAGGCCACGTTCCGCATCGACATCCCGGCCAGGTTATGCCGCCGGTCCCGCGTCCCGACGGATGTCCGCCGCCACCACGGGGAACACGACGGTGGCCGCTCGGTACGCCGTCGACGACACCGTGTCGCCACCTCGTGTTCATCTCGGGTTTACCTGGGGCTCATCATCTGGAAAGCTGTGTCGATGGTGGTCACGGTGACGCCGCGCCAACTCCTGACCGGTGCAATCGGCGTGTCGCTGCTGCTGTTCGGCTCCCACACGGTGGCGGTCCTGATCGTCGATGCCGCCGGCGGTGACCCGACCCGCGACGTCGCCGGCCTGCTGAACCTCGGCCTCGACAGCGCGGCCCCGACCTGGTTCGCGGCGGCGCTCCTCGCCGGCTGCGCGATCCTCGCGCTGGTCGCCGCCGACCGTTCCGCCCAGATCGGATCGGGCAACCGTCGGCACTGGATCGGTCTCGCGGTCGTGTGTCTCGCGATGTCCGTCGACGAGGTGGCAACGGCGCACGAGAAGCTCAACGCCGTCGGCCGCCGCCTCGTCGGTGGCGACGGCATCTTCTTCTACTCGTGGGTCGTGATCGGGGCCATTGCGGTCACTGCATTCGTCATCGCCTACTGGCCGTTCCTGCTCCGTCTGCCCGCTCGGACCCGCTGGCTGCTGATCGGCTCGGGTGTCTGCTTCGTCGGGGGTGCGCTCGTCCTCGAGGGGCTGAACGGTGCGCTCCACGACGAGATCGGTGGGCGCAACGCGCTCACGACGCGCTACTGGCTCCAGACCGGCGTCGAGGAGCTGTTCGAGATGCTCGGCGTCTCACTGCTGCTGTACTGCCTCGCCGACTACATCGCCGACGGTGATCGCCGGATCTCGCTGGCGATCAGCGCACCGTCGGTACCCGCCTCGTCACACGCGGCGGCCGACGACCCCGCAGCCGCCCGCTGACGACACGGGCCTCACTGGGCCCGCCACGGCGGCGCGTCGGGGTCGCCACGCCAGTACCGCAGGCGTCGGCGCGCCTCCTCCGCCGCGACCGGGTCGGAGCGACCCGCTCGCACCCGTAACAGGGTTGCCGCGACGTTGCGGAGCCGGCCGAGATCGGCCGCGAGTTCGAGCACGGCGTCGCTGACCGGGCCGTACCCGCGCCGGAACCGTTCGTACTCGGTCTCGTCACGACCCCACCTCGGCCCGACGGTGAGCACGGCCATGTCCCACGCCGGGTTCGCGAGGCACATCAGGTCCCAGTCGACGACGAGCGGGCCGGTGCTCGACATGAGCACGTTGCCCGGGTGGACGTCGCCGTGGCACAGCACCGTGCCCTGCCGTACTCGGTCGGGCCAACCGGCAAGCCGATCGACCGTGCTGCGCAGCCCGTCGAGCGCCACCTCGTCGATCTCGGCGGCGTCGTCGAGCATCGCGTCGAACTGCCACCACGGGAACGTCGTCGGATCGGGCAGCGGATACGAACTCGGCACCTCGTCGATCGGCAGGTCATGGACCCGGCGGACGATCGCGCCGATCTGCTCCCAGCTCACGGCGCGGCGGGCCTCTCGGGCGAGCTGCCACCCCGTCACCGCGAGCCCGTCCAGGTCGCAGGCGAGTCCCTCAGCGGGGTGGACCGTCGGGATGTCATTGGCGAGCAGCCAGGCCGCGAGTTCGTGCGAGGCCGTCGCCGGTGCCGTGGCCGCACCGACGCGCAGCACCGTGTCGCCGCAGACGAACAGCGCGTTCATCCCGAGCCGCAGGAAGCGTGGCGTCGTCAGACCCCACGCCGCTGCGGCCTCGGCCGCCGCGCTCTCGGCACGCTCGCGGTCGGGCACCGGCCGATCGACGTACGGGCGGACGGCGGTCACGATCGGGCGAGCACGTCGACGCCGGGGTTCAGGCGTCCCGTCGGATCGAATCGTGCCTTGATGCGACGGTGCAGCTCGACGATCGACGCGTCGACGGTCGGTGCGGGCGCAGGCCGCTCGTGATGGACGATCCCGACACCCATCTCGGCCACGAAGCGGCCATCACGCCCGACGAGCGACGCCAGCTCGGACGGGGGCATCGACCATCGCCCGCCGGTCGGGAGCTCGGCCGGCGGATCGGCCGGCGTCAGATCGTGCTCGGCGGCCTGGGCGAGCACGTCGTCGCGGTGACCCTCGAGCAGGATCCACGCGTGGCTGCCGTCCCACAGCACCGACGTCGGGCGGTACAGGGAACGCAGCAGCTGGTCCGGATCGGCGGTCGAGGTGAACCACTGCTCGAAGGCGCTGAGCGGACGGGTGCGCAGCAGCACCTCGGCGAGGAACCCCAGGGTGCCCCATGATCCCACCAGGAGGCGACACAGGTCGAAGCCGCTGACGTTCTTGACCGTCGGACCGCCGGCGGTGACGAGCTCGCCGGCTGCGTTCACGAAACGCGCCTGCAGCAGCGCATCGCGCATCGGGCCGTAGCCGAGGCGTCGCAGCCCCGACCGGCCGACCGCCAACGCTCCCCCGACGGTGCCCGTCGGCGGGATCACCACCGCCTGGCCGTGCCGGGCCAGCGCGTCGTCGAGCTCTTCCATCGGGGTGCCCGCGCCGCAGCGCACCGTCATCTCATCGGGGGTGAACGCCTCGATACCGGTCGGCGCCATCACCGTACGAACGCCGTCGACGGGTCCGCCGCGTGTGGCCAGCCCGGCGATGGTGACCGGCCCCGCGGCGCCGACCTCCTCCGCGAACTCGGTCAGATCCACGCGCCCTCCGGCTTCGGGATCGCGTTGATCTCGGCGCACGACGACGGCGACGGCAGCACCTTGCCGGGGTTCGCCCGCATCTCGGGATCGAAGGCGCAGCGCAGCGCGTTCTGCGCGGCCAGGTCGACGTCGCTGAACATGAGATGCATGTAGTCGCGCTTCTCGAGCCCGATCCCGTGCTCGCCGCTGAGCGCGCCGCCGGCGGCGACCGACGCCTCGACGATCTCACGTCCGGCAGCGTGGACGCGTTCGATCGTGCCGGGGATGCGAGCGTCGTAGACCAGCAGCGGGTGCAGGTTGCCGTCGCCCGCGTGGAAGACGTTGAGGACCTGCAGCTCGTGACGGCGGGCGATCTCGTAGATCTGCTCGAGCACGTCGGGCAGCTTCGATCGAGGGACGACGGTGTCGTGGAGGTAGTAGTCGGGTTCGATGTTGGCGATCGCCCCGAACGCAGACTTGCGCCCCTTCCAGAGCAGTTGGCGCTCGGCCTCGTCCTGGGCCACCCGGACGTCGTTCACGCGGTGCTCGTGGGCGATCGCGACGATGCGTTCGACCTGGTGCTCGAGTTCGTGGGGCAGGCCGACGACCTCGACCAGCAGCGCAGCTGCGGACTCGACGGGCAACCCGGCGTGGATGTAGGCCTCGACCGCCTCGAGGCACAGCTGGTCCATCATCTCGATCGCTGCGGGCACCATGCCGGCGGCGATGATGCCGCTCACGGTCGCCGCCCCGTCGGACACGTCGGCGAAGTCCATGAGCATCGTGCGCACCGCGGGGTAGTTCTGGGTGAGCTTGACGCAGACCTCGGTGGCGATCCCGAGCATCCCCTCGCTGCCCACGAACACCCCGCGCAGGTCGTAACCGACCGGCTCGGGGTCGTCGCCACCGAGCACGGTGACCGACCCGTCCGGCAGGACGACCTTGACGGCGAGGACGTGAGCGTTGGTGACGCCTTCGGCGAGACAGTGCGGCCCGCCCGAATTGTTCGCGACGTTGCCGCCGATCGAACACGTCTGCTGACTGCTCGGGTCGGGGGCGAAGTGGACGCCGAGATGCTGCAGCTGGTTCGACAGGTCGAGGTTGAGCACGCCGGGCTGGACCCACGCTCGACGGTTCACCGGATCGACGGACACGATGTCGGTCATGCGCGACAGCGAGATCACCACCTCGCCGTCGAGCGGCACGGCACCGCCGGCCAGCCCCGTCCCCGATCCCCGGGCGACGAACGGCACCCCGTGCCGATTGGCGCTCTCGACGCAGGCCCGCACCTCGTCGGTCGTTCGTGGCAGACACACGACCGAGGTCGCACCCTCCATGTTCGAGGCGTCCTTGCGGTACAGCGATCGGTGGGCGACGCCGTCGTGCACCCGATCGCGTCCGAGCACCGCGATCAGATCGTCGGTCAGCGACGACATCAGGGCTACCGCCGCTGCTTGAGGACGATCACGCGGCCGCTCTCGACCGGCTGGCCGTCGACCAGCAGCTGCTCGCCGGCCTCGAGCCGCGTCTCGACGGGTTCGATCTTGGCGTCGCGACGCAGCCTCAGCTCGTCTTCGCGGGCGCGCATCGCGTCACGGCCGTCCTTCACGGCGTCGACCAGATGGCGGCTGCCCTCCTTCGCCTTGTGGACCGCGGACTTCGCGACGTTCGACGGCGCCAGCTGCGCGGCGGTCTGCTTGACCTTCTTCGTCGCGTATCCGGCACCGGCGGCGCCGGCCGCCGCGCCCGTGACGAACCAGGTGAGTCGCTTGATCATGCCCGTCT
>JAUHYJ010000515.1 GCA_030425785.1 Acidimicrobiia bacterium
ACGACGTCATGGCCGGTGCGTTGCAGCCGCCCGAGGGTGGCTGTCAGTGCGACGCCCGGTCGATCACCGCCGCACGCAGTCGAGGAGCTGCGTCGAGGACAGATACCGATCGAGCTCACTCATGGTCGTACGTCGACACGGGTTCGACATGGCGGGTGACGTTGATCAAGAATGTATCTCATTCTTGATGAGCGCAGAGACGCTGTCAAGCTGCCTTGCAGTCGCCGCAGATCCCGATGATGTCGACGCGGTGATCGGTCAGCTCGAACCCGGCCTCGACGGCGGCGGTGCCGAGCACTCGTTCGATGCTGCGTTCGGCTCGCGCCGGCAGGGTGACGTCGACGACCGCGTTGCACTCGCTGCACACGAGGTGATGGTGGTGATCGTCGGTGATCAGTTCGCTGAGCTCGTAGTACGACTTGGTGTCGCCGACATCGACCCGTGCGACCACCCCGGCCTGCTCCATCACGGCCAGGTTGCGGTAGAGAGAGCTCTGGACGAGCTTGGGGGAGTGCTCGAGGATCATCGGCATCGTCGCAGGTGCGCCGATCTCGGCGAGGAGGTCGACGAGCCCCTGGCGGCCCCGGGTGTACATGTGACCGGCGGAGGTCATCTGTCGACGGGCGATGGTGTGAATGTCCGACACGGAATGAGAATAGCTAAGAACCGGCCCGGCTCGACGTCCCGTTTCGAGAAGGCTAATCAGAATCACTCTTGTTACACTGCGAGCCATGCGTGTGAACGAGACCTCATCCCGATTCGTGGGCCGGCCGCTCGGCCGCTGGTGCGCGGTGCTGGCGTGCGGCGCCCTGGCGATGGTGGGTTGCGGCGGTGATGACGACGATGCCGGCGAACCTGCGTCCTCGGCCGCGATGTCGACTGACGGGGGGTCGGCGGAGCCGGCGGACGATGCGTCGATCGAGTTGCCGCTCGTCGTCGTGACCACGAGCATCTTGGGTGACGTGGTCAGCGAGGCCGTCGGCGACGCGGCCGAGGTCGTCACGATCATGCCGGTCGGTGCCGACCCGCACGGCTTCCAGGCGTCGGCCCAGGAGGTCGATGTGATGATGAGCGCCGACGCGCTGATCGTGAACGGGGCCGGGCTCGAGGAGAGCCTGCTCGACGTGATCGAAGCGGCCGAGGGAGACGGGGTCCCCACCTTCGAGGTCATCAGCGCGGTCGAGACGATCGAGTTCGGCGCGAGTCGCCACGATCACGCGGACGAGGATCACGCCGACGACGAGGGCGACCATGAACGCGCCGACGACGACGGTGATCACGACCACGCCGACGAGGATCACACCGACGAGGACCACACGGACGAGGACGGCGACCACGACCACGATCACTCGGGCGACGACCCGCACTTCTGGACCGACCCGGCGCGCATGGCGAGCGCCGTCGACGGCATCGTCGGCTTCCTGCAGGACCACGTCGAGTTCGCCGCCCCGGCGGCCGTCGTCGCCTCGGCCGAGGCCTACGTCGCCGAGCTGACGGCGCTGCACGACGAGATCGAGGCGATGGTCGAGACCATCCCCGAGGGCGACCGGAAGCTGGTCGTGAACCACGACTCGCTCGGGTACTTCGCCGACGCGTTCGGCTTCGAGCTGATCGGCGCCGTCATCCCCGGCGGGAGCACGCTCGAAGCGACGAGCGGTGGCGAGCTCGCCGAACTCGTCGAGTTGATCGACGAGGAGGGCGTCCCGGCGATCTTCTCCGACAGCACGGCGTCGGACGACCTCATCCAGGTGCTCGCCGAGGAAGCCGGCGGCGTCGTCGTCGTCGAGCTGCTCACGGGCTCGCTCGGCGAGCCGGACAGCGACGGGCGCACCTACCTGGACATGCAGCGCACCAACGCCGAGCGCATCGTCACCGCCCTCACCTGACCGCGCGCTCGGCGCGTCGTCCGTCGTCGAGTCGGGCGCACGGTCCTCGACCGGCTCGGTCGTCAGTGGTGCGGGTGATCGTGGTGGGGATCGTCGAGGACCATCGCGTCGCCGACGCGGACGAAGCGGCCGCCGAACGCGGTCCGGAGGTGGTCCTCGGTGAACACCTCGTCCGGTGTGCCGAAGGCGACGAACCGGGTCGCCAGCAGCAGGACGAGCTCGCATCGTCCTGCATCGTCGAAGTTGTGGGTCGTCGTGATCACGGTGCGTCCGTTCGCGTGCTCGGCGTCGATGACGTCGGTGATGATCGATCGCGACCGCACGTCGAGGCCGGTCAGGGGCTCGTCGAGGAGCAGGATCGGCGCGTCCTGGGCGAGGCCCTGGGCGACGAACGCTCGCTGGCGCTGACCACCCGAGAGCTGGTGGATCTGGCGACCGGCGAGATCTGCGATCTCGAGGCGCTCCATCGCCGTCTCGACCGCCGTGCGATCGGCGGCACCGGGACGGCGGAACAACCCGAGGCGCGGATAGCGAGCCATCGACACGACGTCACGAACCGTGAGGGGGAGACTCTGGTCGACGTCGGTCGACTGCAGCACGATCGACCGAGCGACACCGAACGTCTCGCAGGTACCGCTGGTCGGGTCGATCACCCCGGCGATCACCTTGAGCAACGTGGACTTGCCGGAGCCGTTCGGGCCGATGATGGCGACCGACGAGCCTGCAGGCAGCTCGAGCGAGAGCGGCCCGACGGCATGGATCGAGCCGTAGTCGACGTGGATGTCGGTGAGGACGACTGCGGCGGGCACGTCGCGACGATATCGAGAACGAGTCCGAAAGTGGTGCGGCGACGTTATCGTCGCAGCGTGCAGTTGGTCCTCGACGCGTTCGAGCCGTCGTTCATGCAGCGGGCGCTCCTCGGCGGGTTGCTCGCCGTCGTGGCGACCTCGCTCGTCGGGACCTGGGTCGTCCTGCGGGGGCTGTCGTTCCTCGGTGATGCACTCGCCCACGGTGTGATTCCCGGCATCGCGCTCGCCGTGCTCGTCGGCTTCAACCCGGTGATCGGCGCCTTCGTCGCCGCCGCCGTCATGGGTGTGCTGGTGTCCGTGGTCACCTCCCGCACCCGGATTCGAGAGGACACCGGGATCGGTTTGCTCTTCGTCGGCATGCTGTCGCTCGGCATCGTGATCGTGTCGAAGGCGCGATCGTTCGCCACCGAGGTCACGGCGCTGCTCTTCGGCGACGTGCTCGGTGTGTCGAGGTCGGACATCGGGGGACAGATGATCGGGGTGGTCATCGTGGTGGTCGCGACCGTGGTGCTCTACCGACCGTTCCTCGCGCTGACCTTCAACCGGATGAAGGCCCGCTCGCTCGGGATGAAGCCGAGCGCTGCCCACATGGCGATGCTCGTGCTGATCGCGATCAGCATCGTGACGAGCTTCCAGGCGGTCGG
>JAUHYJ010000516.1 GCA_030425785.1 Acidimicrobiia bacterium
TGGCCGTCGGCCCCGAGGGCGCGTGGCGCGCCGCCAACGAGCAGAACATGCAGAACACGTTCACCGAGGAGAACGGCTTCGAGCTCAAGTACGCGCCAGCCGCCAACCTCGACCAGCAGTCGCAGATCGCCGCGTTCACCTCGTTCATCGACGAGGGCGTCGACGTCATCTTGCTGTCGGCGACCGAGGGCGCCGGCTGGGAGGACACGCTCATGCGTGCCCAGGAAGCCGAGATCCCGGTCATCCTGATCGACCGCGGCATCGAGCCCGACGACCCGAGCCTCTACGTGACCCGCATCGCGCCCGACAACTTCGTCGTCGCCCAGAGCGTCGCCGAGTGGGCCAACAGTGAGTTCCCCGACGGTGCCAAGTACTTCACCCTCGAGGGCCCCGCAGGCGTGGGCGTCGTCAACGAACGCAACAACGGGTTCGACGATGCGATCGCCGACAACTTCGAGAAGGTCGGCGCCCAGACCGCCAACTGGTCGGCCGAGGAAGGCAAGAGCGTCTTCGAGACGGTGCTGAAGGCCAACGACAACGACATCCAGTTCGTGTTCGCCCAGAACGACGAGATGGGCCTCGGCGCGGCGCTCGCCGTCGAGGAAGCCGGGTTGGTCCCCGGTGAGGACGTCCAGATCGCCACCATCGACGGCACCATCGGTGCGATGCAGGCGCTCGCGGACGGCCAGCTCAGCATGGTCGCGGAGTACAACCCGCTGTTCGGCGAGACCGCCCTCGAGGTCGTCAACACGGTCCTCGCCGGTGGCGAGGTCGATCCGTACATCATCGTGCCGAGCGGTACGTTCACATCGCCCGAGGCAGCGCAGGAAGCGCTCCCGACCCGCGAGTACTGATCCGGGTCGAGCACCCGGAGGACGAACCCACCCCCTGGTCGACCGTCGGTCTCGCCGGCGGTCGGCTCGCGTCCTCCGGGTGCCCTCCCGGGGCGGATCACATGTCTTCCCACGACACGATCAACGTTCGGGAACCGATCGTCGAGATGCACGGCATCTCGATCGAGTTCCCCGGCGTCAAGGCGCTCGACGCCGTCGACTTCCGGCTGCTGCCCGGCGAGGTCCACGCGCTCATGGGCGAGAACGGCGCCGGGAAGTCGACCCTGATCAAGGCGCTCACCGGCGTCTACCGGGTCGACGCGGGCCGGATCGTCGTCGCCGGTTCGGAACGACACCTCGCCGGGACGGCCGACGCGCAGTCCGCCGGCATCTCGGTCGTGTACCAGGAGGTCAACCTGTGCACGAACCTGTCGGTCGGCGAGAACGTCATGCTCGGACACGAGGTGCGCGGCCGGTTCGGGATCGACTGGCGCGCCACGCATGCGGCGGCGACCGACGCACTGTCGGAACTCGGACTCGAACACCTCGACACCCGCCGCCGACTGTCGACCCTGTCGCTCGCGGTGCAGCAACTCGTCGCGATCAGCCGCGCGATGGTCACCGACGCGACGGTGCTGATCCTCGACGAGCCGACGTCGAGCCTCGACACCCACGAGGTCGAGCAGCTGTTCACCGTCGTGCGGCGGTTGCGCGACCGCGGTGTCGCCATCCTGTTCGTCTCGCACTTCCTCGATCAGGTGTACGCGATCGCCGACCGCATCACCGTGCTCCGCAACGGCCGGTTCCAAGGTGAGTACCTCGTCGCCGATCTCCCACGCACCGAGCTCATCGCGACCATGATCGGCAAGGAGCTCGACACGCTCCGGTCGATCGACGCCCAGCGCGCGGCGACGAGTACCGACCGGATCGGAGCCCCGCTCATCGAAGCCGCTGGGGTCGGTCGCGCCGGTGCGATCGAGCCGACCGATCTCGCACTGCACGCCGGTGAGGTCGTCGGCTTCGCGGGTCTCCTCGGCTCGGGCCGCACCGAGCTGGCCCGGCTGCTCTTCGGCGCGGACAAGCCCGACAGCGGCACGATCGTGATGGACGGTGAGACCACCACGATCGGCTCGCCGGCTGCCGGGCTCGCCCACCGGGTGGCGTACTCGAGCGAGAACCGTCGCGACGAGGGCATCGTGGCCGACTTGACCGTGCGCGAGAACATGGTGCTCGCCGTCCAGGCTCGCCGCGGCTGGATGCGACCCCTGTCGCGCGCGGAGCAGTCGGCGATCGTCGACCGCTACCTCACCGAACTCGGGGTGCGGCCCGCCGATCCGGAGATCCCGATCAGGAACCTGTCGGGCGGCAACCAGCAGAAGGTGTTGCTCGGGCGCTGGCTCGCGACGCAGCCCGAACTGCTGATCCTCGACGAGCCGACCCGCGGCATCGACATCGGTGCCAAGGCCGAGATCCAGGCGTCGGTGATCGACCTCAGTGACGAGGGCGTGGCCGTGGTGTTCATCTCGTCCGAGATCGACGAGGTCGTGCGGCTGTGCGACCGGATCGTCGTGCTCAAGGACCGCCGCAAGATCGGCGAGATCGAGGTCGACGACGGCACCTCGACCTCGACGGTCGTCGCGATGATCGCCGAGGAGGGCCCGTCATGAGCGAGACCGGATCGATGGGTGTCGGCCGCCGCCTCCTCCGCCACCAGCTCGCCTGGTCGGTCGCGGCGATCGTCGGTCTGCTGTGCATCAACCTGGCCAAGGACCCGGGCTACCTCAGCATCACCTACAGCTCGAACACCGGCGCCTTCGTCGGGAACCTCGTCGACATCGCACGTGCTGCGGCACCGATCCTGATGATCGCGACCGGCATGTGCCTCGTGATCGCGACCGAGGGCATCGACCTGTCGGTCGGTTCGATCATGGCGGTGTCCGGCGCGGTGTCGATGGAGTACCTCGCCAGCGCGAACGCACCCGACTCGATCACCGCGGCCGTGGTGGCGGTGCTGCTCATGGCACTCGTGTGCACGGCGCTCGGGGTCGTCAACGGTGTGCTCGTCTCGGTGGTCGGGCTGCAGCCGTTCATCACGACGCTTGTGATGATGCTGGCGGGTCGTGGGCTCGCGAAGGTGATCACCGAGAACCAGAACACGTCGGCCACCAACGAGCCGTACCGATGGCTCTCGAACGGCTACGTCCTGGGGCTCCCCGTCGTCTTCCTGCTGGCCGTGGCGATCGTGATCGCCGTCGCCGCGCTCGTTCGTCGGAGCGCGCTCGGCCTGATGATCGAAGCGCTCGGCATCAACCCGGAGGCGAGCCGCCTCGCCGGCCTCAACCGCCGTGGCCTGCTCATCTTCGTCTACGCCATGAGCGGCCTGCTCGCCGGCGTCGCCGGCGTGTTCTCGACCGGCAGCGTCATGACGGTCGACGTGTCCCAGACCGGCTACCAGCTCGAGCTCGACGCGATCCTGGCCGTCGTCATCGGCGGGACGTC
>JAUHYJ010000517.1 GCA_030425785.1 Acidimicrobiia bacterium
TCTCGGGCGAGCCGAACATGACGCCGATCTTCTCGCGGAGCTGGTTGATGAAGATGCAGATCGTCTTCGTCTTGTTGAGGTTGCCCGTCAGCTTGCGCAACGCCTGGCTCATCAGGCGGGCCTGGAGGCCGACGTGGCTGTCGCCCATCTCGCCCTCGATCTCGGCGCGAGGCGTCAGGGCGGCGACCGAGTCGACGACGACGACGTCGATCGCCCCGGACCGCACGAGCATGTCGCAGATCTCGAGCGCCTGCTCACCGGTGTCGGGCTGGGAGATCAGCAGCGAGTCGATGTCGACGCCGATCGCCTTCGCGTAGACCGGGTCCATCGCGTGCTCGGCGTCGATGTAGGCGCACGTGCCGCCGTTGCGCTGCGCCTCGGCCACCACGTGCATGGCGAGGGTCGACTTGCCCGACGACTCCGGGCCGTAGATCTCGGTGACGCGGCCACGGGGCAGCCCGCCGATGCCGAGGGCGAGGTCGAGGCTCAGGGCGCCGGTCGGCACCGCTTCGATCGCCATCGTGCCCTTCTCGCCCATCCGCATGATGGAGCCCTTGCCGAACTGCTTGTCGATCTGGGCCAGCGCCATGTCGAGCGCCTTGTCGCGGTCGTTGCTCATGATGTGGTGTGTCTCCCTGTGTCCTGCTGCTGTGAGGGGCCTTGTCGACCCGACGTCGACGACGTGTCGACCTGTACCGACCACCGTACGGAGGGGGTGTCACACGGTTTCGAGGAGGTGTCGTGACCGGGTGTCAGGGCGGGTTGTCGGGTCCCGTCGGGAATGACATCACTGTAGTTGTCGAACAACCGTTCGGCAAGCATTCCGGCGAACAATCGTTCGATCGGGTCGTCGCCCCGGCCGCGCACCCACCCAGGGCTCGGCGCAGCCCGCCTAGAGGGTCTCGTCGCGCTCGCCGCGCAGCTCGGCCTCGGTCGGCCGGCGCATCCACAGGTCGACCGCCTGCCACAGCGTGAACGAGACCGGGTAGTAGATCGCCGGCCCGAACACCGCGAAGAAGCCGGCCGCGATCACGGTCGGCACGACCGACACGTCGGGCGCCGTGAGCGCCACGATCACCAGGATCGTGATGAGGATGCTCATGAACGTGAGGATGATGTTGGCCGTGATCGCGCCGAGCTCGAACGCCTCGTCGCCGCGGCGGTAGGCGTGACCGCAGGCCCGACACCGCTCTTGGCGCTTGAACCAGCCGAGGAAGTAGGCCTTGCGGTCACCGCACCAGGCGCAGCGGCGGGTGATGCCGCGTGCCAGCAACCGCGGTCGCGTCAGCGGTGTCTCGATCGGCCGTAGTTGGGGGATTTGTCCGGACATCATGCTCACAATGGCAGCGTACCGCCCGAGTTTGCCAGACTCTGCGGGTGGAGCGGAGTCTGAGCGGGATGTTGTTCCTGGTGGCGGCGGTCGCCATCAGCGTGGCGGCGGGCTCCTGGTGGCTGCAGCGGATCGCGTTCACCCCCGACGGCACTCGCGAGGCGGCCGCTGCGGTGCTCGAGGACGCCGACATCCGCGTCGAGCTGAACACCCTCATCGTGGGCGCCACCGCACCGGTCATGGACGTCAATCCCGTCGAGCTCGGCAGCATGCTCGAGAACGTCGTGCTCACGACGCGTCCCGGCGCCGCCGAGATGGCACCGATCATCGAGCGGATCCACCGCCGCATCATCGGCGGCGACGAGCGGATCGTGCTCACCGGTGCCGACATGGTGCCCGTGGTACGCGACGAGCGCGCCTACGACGCCGAGCCGGTGACGCTCCCCATCGACGAGATCGGGGTGCTGCGCAACTTCGACGGCGCCCTCGGATGGCTGTGGTTGATCTTCGGCGTGCTCGGCGTGCTCGCGCTCCTGTTCGCGATCCTCGCGCGTCCCGACCGGCGCGACATCCGACGGTTCCTCGGCGAGTTCGGGCTCGCGCTCGCCGCCTCCCTGTTGCTGTTCGGCTACCTCATCCCCGTCCACCTGCTGACGGCGCTCGACAACCAGACGTGGACCCATGCGATCCCGCAGGTCACGAGCCGCACCGTCCCGCTCGTGTTCGGGTCGGTCGTGGTCCTCGCCGTCGGCGGTGCGGCACTCGCACTGTCGGCGAGCGTGGGTGGCAGCCGCCGCCGTCAGACCTCGACGCCGCTCGCCGCGGCGCGCTACCGCGGCGGCGACAACCCCGGCTGGCGTTGACGCCGCGCCGTCGGCGGCGTCAGTGTCCGTCAGCGAAGCGGGCGATGGCCGCGTCGATCTCAGCCAGCGCCGCGATCCGGTCGTCCCACCGGCCCACGTTGGTGCTCTTCGCCGGCTCGAGCGCCTTGTAGACCTCGAAGAAGTGGCTGATCTCGGCGAGCAGGTACTCGGCGACGTCGGCGAGGTCCTCGACGCGCTCCCAACGCGGATCGTTCGCCGGCACCGCGAGCACCTTGGCGTCGGGGCCTTTCTCGTCCTCCATCCAGAACACGCCGATCGGCCGCGCCCAGATGTGGCACCCCGGCACCGTCGGCTCGTCGAGCAGCACGAGCACGTCGAGCGGGTCGCCGTCCTCCGCGAGCGTGTCGGGGACGAAGCCGTAGTCCGCGGGATACGACGTGGCCGTGAAGAGGTGGCGATCGAGCCACACCGCTCCAGTGTCGTGGTCGATCTCGTACTTGTTCCGCGATCCCTTGGGGATCTCGACGACCACTTCGATGATGTCGCTCACGCCGACATCATGGCGCGGATCGGGGCGTCGTGAGAACTGCGCCCCGAGCGGGGCGACGGCGTCAGGCGACGTCCATCGTCGCGAGACGACGGCTCGCCCAGACGAGCGCCACCGCGGCGGCGACGAGCGGCACGGCCACGCCGATCGCGTACGACTGGTCGCCGAGGTCGAGGTCGACGCCGGTGACCGAGGTGAGGATCGAACGGGTGTAGCCGCGCACGGCGAGCCGGGCGATCGACGACCCGAACGAGGCGAACACGCCCTCCCAGACGAGCACGTAGCCGAGACCCCAGGCGATCGCGTTTTTCACGAAGAGGCCGAGCAGCAGGAAGATCGCCGAGTACGCGATCACGCCCACGATCGCCGCCACCGCGGTCCCACCGATCAACGAACCGCCGCCGCCCGACAACGCCGCCGCCACGACGAGCGGAACCAGGGTGACCGGCAGGCTGACGGTCAGCGCGGCGGCCCACGCGCCGACGACGATCGGCCAGCGGTGCATCGGCCGCAACCACAGGTAGACGAGGGTGCCGTCCTCGCGCGTGTCGCCCAGCGCGGCCGCGGCGAACACGAGCGACACCACCGGCACGACGATCGTGAACCCGACGTTGGCGATGATCTGGACG
>JAUHYJ010000518.1 GCA_030425785.1 Acidimicrobiia bacterium
ACGGCCCCTTTTGCCTTGTCAGATCCCTCTCGTCCCGGCTGCAGCCCTGGGGAGCGGTCGTTCCCGCCGGGCCTGACCCGAGCCTGGTGGGGCCGCCGCAGGCCTTGGAGGGAGTCGGCGCGGGTACAGAGCACGGGGGCTGGACATCCTCATCGATGTCCAGCGGGGACTTGAAACGAATCATTGACAATCGCGGCTGCCATTGAAACGTTGTCAGAGGTCGGGTAAGCAGCGCCGTCGGCCCCGCCTTGCAGCAGGTCGCCGCAGAAGCTCCACCCGGGTGCGGGATCACCATGTCGTGCCCGAGCGTCTGATGCAGAGTCTGCTGCGGCTCGTCCGGCTCCGTGGCCGGGCGGGTACCTCATGCGACCGCAGGCCTCAATGGTGAGGCCTGGGCCGGGAGCCAATGGAGGTTCCCGTGAACCGATGGAGGTGTGCTGTGCACAAACGAGGTTCGAGAAGTGGACCGCCGCTGGGGCGGCGGCGCACGGCGGGTGTGCTTGTGTTCGGACTTGTCGCGACGATGGCCGCGGGACCGGCGCTTGCCGACACGGGTGGTGGTCTGCCGGCCTGGCCGGATGAGCCGGGCTGGGAGGCGTACGTCCCAGGGTTCGACAGCGACGACGTGAGGGCGTCGGCGATCGAGCGGGTGCACGGCGACGTGAACAACGCCGAGGCGCTGGTGACCGGTGAGGGCACCACGACGCTGACAATGGAGGAGGGCGGACCGCCCGCGGTGATCGTGCTCGACTACAGCCAGCTGGCCGGTGGCACGCCGTACCTGAACGTCGAGTCTGCCTCCGGGGATCCGTCGGTGCGGATCTCGACGAGCGAGGCGCTGCCGTTCCTCAACTCCAACCAGAACAGCTCCCTGGCGGCCGATGCGGCTGCAGGTGCCAGCAACGTGAAGGTCAACAGCACGGCGCCGTTCTACGCCGGCACCGAGATGACCGTGGGCAGCGGCGACGCCGCAGAGACCGTCACCATCACCGACGTCGGAACGGCAGCATCAGGGAGTACGTCGCTGGTCCTGCCCGGCCAGGCCGGCGACACCATGGTCAAAGTCGCTGGCGTCAACGGGTTCGCCGTGGGAGGGCCGCTGACGATCGGCTCCGGCGACGAGGCGCAGACGGTGGAGATCACCGAGGTCGGCACCGCCGCCGGTGCACCGACGACGTTGGTGTATCCGGGCGCGGCCGCGGACACTAACGTCAAGGTGGCAAGCGTCAACGGCTTCGCGGCCGGCGACCGTGCCCTCATCGGCACAGGAGACGACGCTCTGGTACGGACGGTTGATTCCGTCGGCACCCAGGCCACGACGACCCAGTTGCTGGCGGCTGCATCCGCAGGCGACACGAACCTCAAGGTCGCGAGCGTGAACGGACTCACGGCCGGTGCCGCCATCGACGTGGATCCGGGGCCAGCACAGGAGAACGTGACCATCACCGACGTCGGCACCGCCGGTGTCAGCACGTTGGTGCGGGTCGCGAACACCACCGATGGGCTCCCCGTCCCGTCCTACGCTGACGCGAGCTGGATCTGGAACACCGAGGGTGCGAGCACCAGTGCACCGTCGGGCACGATCTTCGTGCGCAAGACGTTCGAGGTGCCCGATGCGTCTGCCGTCTCCGCGGCCGCCCTCGGCATCGCGGTGGACGATGAGCACGACACCTACGTCAACGGCGAACTCGTGGCGTCGCTCCATGTCGCCAACGGGTGGCGGACCTTCACCGTCGTCGATCTCAAGCCCCACCTCGTCGACGGGACCAACGTGATCGCCGTCGCCGCGACCAACGGAAGTGGCGCGGGCAGCCTGCTGGCGGCATTCGACATAGATGGCGTGCACAACGTCAGCGACGCGTCGTGGAAGGCGCTCGAGGGCACGCCGGCGACTCCGCCGGCAGACTGGAACACCGCGGGGTTCGACGACTCAGCGTGGCCGGCCGCCTTCGTGTCGGGCCCGTACGGGGCTGGCCCGTGGAACAGCAACGTGTCCGGCCCGGCCGGACCGACGACGCTCGAGGTGAGCAGCAGTTCCGGCTTCGCCGCCGGCGATGTCATCACCGGCGGGACGGGCGGCGACCTGGAGTCGCGGACCGTCGTGTCTGCCGGCGGCGGCACACTGACCGTCGATTCTCCCTTCGCGATCGTGCACGACCCCGGTGATCCGGTGATCAACACGAGTCAGCTGGGTACGGGTATCGACCTGGCCTCTGGCCTGGGGAACGATCATGCTGTCCTGTCGACGTTGGCGTCTCCGGGCACCTGCATCACGTTCACCGAGGCGCTCGGCGTCGACGTGCCGGCGAATACTGCGATCCGCGGTGCCGGCAGCGGCGTGTCATTCTCTCCCGCGCTGAGCGCGGATGTTCCGGTGGGCACGATGGTGTCGAGCCTGGGCACCGGCGTATCGTTCGAGCCGGCGTTGTCGGCCGGCTTCTCGGCTGGTGACACGGTCAGTGGCGTCGGACGCTATGTCAATGACAACGGTGGTCAGATCAACTTCACGATCGCCGATGCCCAGACCTACACGGGTTCGCTGCGTGGCGGGTTCCGGTTCGAGGCGATCGAGTTGCGCTCGCCCGGCACGGTCGAGCTGTCGGCTGCCGGCGTGAACTTCATGGCCTACCGGGCCACGGCGGAGGACTACGAGGGCTGGTTCGTCTCGAGTGACGACGAGCTCAACCGCATGTGGTACGCCGGTGCCTACACAGCGCAGATGGACATGGTCCCGGTCGGGGTCGCGGGCTGTTTCGACGAGCCGGTGATCTTCGACGGTGCCAAGCGCGACCGGGCGATCTGGTCCGGTGATCTGATGATCTGGGATCCGGTGGCGCTGTTGTCGCTGGGCTCGAACGCGGCGCCGTACGTGACGGGTTCGGTGGATGCGTTCCTGGATCTGCAGACGAGTGCGGGTCGTTTGACCAGTGCGGTCGGGTTCCGCGGCTGTGGCGGGTTCGACTACGCGGTGACCTACCATGCCTACTCGGCGATGATCGCGGTGCAGTACTACCGCTACACCGGCGACACCGAGTACATCGAGGCATGGCTGCCGAATCTGGAAGACGCGGTCGCCTACTCGGCATCGCGTCTGGACGAGAACGGTCTGATCGTCACCAACGACAACGACTACTGGCAGACGCGTCAGAACGGCGAGGTCACCGAGTACAACCTGGTGTACTACGAGTTCCTGCAGGACATGATCTGGCTGGAGTCCCATATCGGGACCCAGGAGATGGTCGATCAGTACACCGCCGACGCGGCGGCGCTCAAGGACGCGATCAACGCGCACCTGTTCAACGCCGAGGCCGGCTTGTACCAGC
>JAUHYJ010000519.1 GCA_030425785.1 Acidimicrobiia bacterium
TTCTCTCGGCGTGCCGGGTTCAGCGGGTGGGACTCGGTGGTCCTCGATCGGCGGGATCGACGTGCCGTCAGGAGCGGAGGGTGACCGAGGGCGACTCGCCGAACCGTTCGCGATACGTCACCGCGAACCGCCCGAGATGTGCGAAGCCCCACCGGGACGCCACCGCCGTGACGGTGACGCCAGCGCCGGGAGCGGCGTCCGCCAACTCGGCCCGCACGCGTTCGAGCCGTCGGTTCCGGACGTAGCCCGTGATCGTCTGGTCGAGGTCCTCGGAGAACTGGTGCTGCAGGGTGCGAACGCTCACGCCGGCGGCGTCGGCGATCGCCGCGACCGACAGGTCCGTCGCGAGATTGCGCTCGATGTGATCGCACGCCGCTCGCACCGCACGCCGCGCCGACCGCGTGCTCGGCGAGAGCATCTCGGTGTAGTTCGACGGCTGGCTGTACAACAGCGAGCTCATCACGAACTCCTCGAGCTGGCCGTGGCCCGCACCGCGGTGCAGCAGCGACTCGGGCTCGTACAGCTCGGCATGCAGCATCTGGATGGCGAAGTTCCATCGGCTCGCCCGTGCTTCGGTCAGGTCGAAGAACGGCCGGAACTCGATCGGGGACGGCAGGGACCGTCCGAGCAGTCGGCTCAGGTGGACGTCGAACGCCTGCCGGTCGATCCGGACGATCAGGTGGGCGGTGTCCGAGCTGCACTCGAGCACGAGCGGCGCACCCGGACGCGGCACGACGGCATGGACCGGGCTGGTGTCGATGACCTCTTCGCCGATCGAGATGCGCGACGTGCCGGCCGCCGGCACGATGACGAGCACGTCGTCGGGAAGACGCTGGATCTCGACCCGTACGGCCGTCTCGTAGTCGAGGTAGCCGAGCGTGACGTCGCGCACGAGCACGGCGTGGAACGTCGCGCCGAACGTGAGGCGGTCGCCGGCGGCTGCCGTGACCCGATGAGGGCCGAGGAGGTCGTGACCCCACTCGGCGGCCTCGAGCGGGCTGCGAGCGGTGTAGACCAGATGCGGCTCGAGCGCCGGTGGCAGGCCGCGGGGCTTGAGTCTCGGGCGCGGCGCGGAGCGCGTCCGGCCCGTGTTCAGGCTCTGGAGCCGAGTCAGACGGCCGGGCACGCCGTCGGCCGATCTGCCCCGCCCGGCCGGCGCACACCGTGGCCGCGCCCCCCGGCGGAGCGAGGCCCGAACCGGGTCCGTCTCGCACTCGGGATGACCCGTGCGGAAATCGGACAGGAATTCATCGCGCAATGCACCAGAAGCGGACAGTAGCTGCGTCGAGCGGATAGCCGCAAGGCGCACGGCGCACCTACCGTGACGGCGGGGAAGCACCAGGGACCAAGGTCCCATTTTCACGACACGGGGGGTTTCGATGACGTCGATCGAGCAGACGAACCGTCCGCTGGACGCGGTCACCGAGCGACTCGACGACCCGGCGGTGGCGGCCTCACTCGTCACCCTGCTCGACAACGCCGAACTGCTCTCGACGCTGGTGCTCGGCCTGAGCGGGATGATCGCGCGGAGCGAGTCGATCATGGACTCGGTGGTCGAGGGCATCCACGACGCACGGGCCGCCGGGGCCGGCCGGCCGGAGGGCACACCGTCGCTGGCCGAGCTGGCCGGGGTCGCCCGCGAGCTCGCCGACGCCGCCCCGCTCCTGCAGGACGTCCTCAACTCGTCGATGGCTCGCCACGAGACCGTCGCCCTGCTGTCGTTGCTGAGCGAAGCCGCCGTCGAGGGCGCGGCGACCGCACGGGCCACCGACAGCCAGGTCGGCACCGTCGGTCTCGTCAAGGCGCTGCGCGACGACGACGTCCAACGCGGCCTCGGCCTCGTCATCGAGATCGCCCGCTCGCTCGGCAAGAAGCTCGACGCCTGATCGACACGCGCCCCGATCGACAACCGTCCTGATCGACGCCCATCCCGACCGACCGACATCTCACACAGCAAAGGATTCACCACATGGCATCAGTGCTCTGGCTCCACGGAGGGGCATGCAGCGGCAACACCATGTCGTTCCTCAATGCGGACGAACCCAACGTCGTCGACCTGATCGTCGACTTCGGGCTCGACATCATCTGGCACCCGTCGCTCGGGATGGAGCTCGGTGAGAACGCCCAGAAGATCTTCCGCGACTGCGCGAGCGGCGAGCGCGAGATGGACATCTTCGTGATGGAGGGCACGGTCATCGAGGGCCCCGAGGGCAGTGGCCGGTACAACATCTTCGCCGACCGCCCCATGAAGGACTGGGTGCGCGAACTCGCCGCGCAGGCATCGATCGTCGTCGCGATCGGCGACTGCGCCTGCTGGGGCGGCATCCCCGCCACCGAGCCGAATCCGACCGACTCGACGGGCATGCAGTTCCACAAGCGCCAGAAGGGAGGCTTCCTCGGTGCCGACTTCGTGTCGAAGGCCGGCCTGCCCGTCATCAACATCCCCGGCTGCCCGGCACACCCCGACTGGATCACCCAGATCCTCGTCGCACTCGCGACGGGGCGAACCGCCGACATCGCACTCGACGACCTGCATCGCCCGCAGACCTTCTTCAAGACCTTCACCCAGACCGGCTGCACCCGCGTCCAGTTCTTCGAGTACAAGCAGTCGACGCTGTCGTTCGGCGAGGGCACCCGAACCGGCTGCTTGTTCTACGAGTTCGGCTGCCGTGGCCCGATGACGCACTCGCCGTGCAACCGGATCCTGTGGAACCGCCAGAGCTCCAAGACCCGAGCGGGCATGCCGTGCCTCGGGTGCACCGAGCCGGAGTTCCCGTTCATGGAGCTCGCGCCGGGCACCGTGTTCAAGACGCAGAAGGTCAACGGCGTGATCCCGAAGGAGGTGCCCGAGGGCACCGACCACCTGACCTACATGGCCCACGCGGCGGCGGCAAAGGTCGCCGCACCCGAATGGTCGAAAGAAGACATGTTCGTCGTCTGACGGGCTGACACGAGGAGCAAACCAACCATGAGCACCATCGATCTGAGTGTCAGCCCGCTCGGCCGTGTCGAGGGCGACCTCGACGTCCGGGTCACCATCGACGACGGACATGTGTCGTCGGCGTGGACGACCGCCGGCATGTTCCGCGGTTTCGAGATGATCCTGAAAGGCAAGGACCCCCAGGCCGGCCTGATCGTCACGCCCCGTATCTGCGGGATCTGCGGCGGCAGCCACCTCTACAAGTCGGCCTACGCGCTCGACACCGCGTGGTCGACCCACCTCATCCGTGACTACCTCGCGCCCGACGGCTTCGTCGTCTCGCTGCAGAACTGCATCAACGCGGGCATCATCGCCGGCGTCGTCGGCTGGGGCAAGACGGTG
>JAUHYJ010000520.1 GCA_030425785.1 Acidimicrobiia bacterium
GCCTGAAGGCGCTCACCGACTGCCCCGACGAGCGCGAGAAGTGGTTCGCGAACTACGACGAGCACGCCAAGACCGCCGTCGAGGAGATCGTCCGCTGGGCGTCGCCCGTCATCCACTTCCGGCGCACCGCCACCCAGCCGACCGAGCTGGCCGGCGTGCAGCTCGCAGAGGGCGACAAGGTCGTGATGTTCTACGAGTCGGCGAACCGCGACGAGCGCGTCTACGACCGCCCGCTCGAGTTCGACGTCGCCCGCCCCATCCAGCCGACCCAGGTCGGCTTCGGAGCCGGCGGGCCGCACTTCTGTCTCGGCGCCAACCTGGCACGGCGGGAGATCGCCGTCGCGTTCGACGAGATCCGCCGCCGGATCCCCGACCTGCGCGCCACCGCCGAGCCCGACTACCTCCAGAGCAACTTCATCAACGGCATCAAACGGCTGCCGGTCAGCTGGTAGAACGCTCCCCGTGAGCGACGACGACCGCATCGGCTGGGCGCGCGCCCTCGTGGTCGCATCCTGGCTCTTCGTCGCGACCTACCTCACCTTCCTGATCACCCAGATCCGGCGGGCCGCTGCCGTGTCCGACACCCGGTTCGAGGACGGCGACTGGGGTGCGCGGATCGAGCAGATCAGCTTCGCGTCCCGGCCCGAGTTCGTCGTGTCGATCATCGCGGCCACCGCCGCGACCCTCGTCGGCATCGCACTCACCCGCGACCTCGTGGACGCCGTCGAGCTCCAGCTGCGGACGCTCGTACGCGTCATCGGCGGGGTGTGCGTGATCGTGGTCGCGATGGGCGCCGTGGGCATCGTGGCCCTGTTCTTCCGCAATCCCGACAGCGTGAGCGACGTCGGTTATCTCCTCAGCCGAACCGGTGGGATCATGACCGCGTTGGCGTGCATGCGGTTGTGCGCCGAGGCCGAGCGTCCCAGGTCCTGACGACGGGCGCCGTGTCTGACAGCATCGTGCGCATGACGGGACCGGAACGCGAGCGCGACGCCAGCGCGGTCCGACTGTTCGAGCCGGCGCCGCCGCTCCGCCGCTTCGCTCCGAGCGACGTGATGCGGATCGTGATCGGGGTGGCCCTGCTCGCCGGTGCCCTGCTCGTCGGCGCTGCTGCGAGCAGCACGGTCGACGGCATCGAGCAGGACGTCATCGACGGGATCGATCGCATCCCGGACACCGCAGAGCAGATCATCGTCGGGACCGCACAGATCTTCGCGACGCTCGTCCCGCTGGTGGCGCTCGGCGTGGTGATCTGGCGGCGCCGTTGGCGGTTGCTCGTCCACCTGTGGGTGACGTCGTTCGTGGCCGGCATCGTGCTGCCGTTGACCCTGCGGCTGCTCGGTGACCGCGATGCGTCGACCGCGGTCGAGGATCGTGCCGCGACCTCCGAGTCCGTGCTCCTCGCCAGCGACTTCCCGACGACGTCCTACCTCGCGACGTCGGTGGCGACGGTCACGTTCGCCGTCGCCTACCTGCCGCGCCGATGGCGTCGGGCAGCGTGGGTGTGGATCGCGATCCTCGTCGTCCTGCGCTTCCTCGGGCCCGGCCAGCCGCCGCTCGACATCCTGATCGCGATCGCGGTCGGCACGATCGTCGGCTCGCTCGCGCTGTTGGTGCTCGGCTCCCCGACCGACGAGCCCACCCCGACCCAGGTTCTCGAGGGCATCAGGAGCACCGGCCTCGACCCGGTGTCGGTCGAGCGGGCGAGCGCGATCGTCGGCCCGATGCACTACGTCGTGCGCGAGGCCGACGGGACAGGTGCGTTCGTCAAGATGCGGACACCGGACGACCGGTCATGGGACCTGCTCAACCGCGCCTACCAAGCCGTCCGGCTCCGGTCGAGCGAGTGGACACGCCCCTACAGCACGCTCAAGCGCCGCGTCGAACACGAGGCCCTCGCGATCCGCACGGTCCGCGATGGCGGCGCCGCCGCTCCGGCGATCGTCGGCGTCGGCACCACGCCGAACGGGGCGGTCCTGCTCGTCGAGGAGCTGGTCGAGGGTCCGCGGTTGTCGACGCTCGATGCCGACCGGTTCGACGACGCGCTGCTTCGTGACTTCTTCGACCAGATCGCCCGGATGCACCACACGCGCACGGCCCACCACAACCTGACGCTGGACAACTTCGTGCTCGCCGAGACGGGCCGGGTCCGCCCGCTCGACTTCGACGATGCCGAGCTGGCGTCGAGCCGGCGCGAGCGGGCGCGCGACGTCGCCGAGGCGCTGGTCGCGATCGGCACCGTCGCCGGTCCGGAACGCTCGGTCGCGGTCGCCGTCGAGGTCCTCGGCGCCGAACCCGTGAGCGCCTCACTCCCGCTGTTACAACCGCTCGCGCTGAGCCCACGCCTCGGTCGCGAGATCAAGCGCCAGAAGGGGCTGCTCGACGCCTTGCGGGCCGAGATCCACGATCGGACGGGTGCCGAGGACGTCCCCCTCGAGCAACTCGCCCGGATCCAGCCGCGCACGCTCGTGATGATCGTCGCCGGCGCGCTCGCGTTCTATTCGCTACTCCCACAGTTCGGCAACCTAGGCGACACCGTCGACGCGTTCGGCGAGATCGAGTGGGCGTGGGTCCCCGGCATCCTCGGCGCGGCTGCGATCTACTACGTGTTCGCGACCATCTCGTTCCTCGGATCCGTCGCTCAGCGGATGCCCATCGCGCCCTCCGCCCGCAGCCAGGTGGCGACCTCGTTCGCGCAACTCGTCGGCCCGGCCGGGGCCGGCAAGATGGCGCTGGCCGGACGCTTCCTCCAGCGCAACGGTCTGACCGGCAGCGAAGCCGGCGCGTCGGTCGCGCTCAACACGATCGCCGGCGTCGTGACCCACCTGTCGCTGATGGTGGCCTTCTTCGCCTGGGCGGGCGGCGCGGACATCGGCGGCATCTCGCTCCCCAGCCTCGGCACGATCCTGCTCGTCGGCGCCGGGGCCGCCGTGCTCTTCGGGATCGCGTTCGCGGTCCCCTACACGCGCCGCCGTCTGGTGATGCCCGTGGTCGACGGCCTCCGCTCGGCGGCGGGCTACAGCGCACAGGTACTGCGGAGTCCTGCCCGCGTCGCCGGTCTGCTCGGGGGGTCGACGTTCATCACGCTCAGCTACCTGATCGGCGCGGTGTGCGCCGTCGAGGCGTTCGGTGGCGGGATCACCTTCGCGCAGATCGGCGCCGCCTACCTCGGTGCGGCGGCGATCGCCAACATCGCACCCACCCCGGGCGGCATCGGCCCGCTCGAAGCGGCGATGATCGCTGGCTTCACCGGGTTCGGCCTCGAAGCCGGTGTCGCGATCTCGGCCGTGCTCACGTTCCGGTTGGCGACGTTCTGGCTG
>JAUHYJ010000521.1 GCA_030425785.1 Acidimicrobiia bacterium
CGATGGCCGCGCGGTCGAGTTCGCGATCGGCACCGGCCGGGTCGCCGTCCCGCTGGCGGCGGCGGGGGTCGACGTGTGCGGCATGGACATCTCCGAGCCGATGCTCGCCGAGCTCCGTCGCAAGCCCGGCGCCGAGACGATCGATGCCGTCGTCGGCGACATGACCTCGACGGTGATGTGCGACGACGCCTCGCTCGTCCACCTCGTGTACAACACGATCGGGAACCTCCGCACGCAGGACGAGCAGGTCGCTTGCTTCCGGAACGCCGCAGCGCACCTGCGACCCGGTGGCCGGTTCGTGATCGAGGTCGGCGTCCCGAAGCTCGCTGCGCTCCCACCCGGCCAGACCATCCGACCGATCGCGGTGCGGGACGACTACGTCGGGTTCGACGAGTACCTCGACCCGATCGGCCAGATCCTGGTGTCGCACCACTACCGGTTCTCCGGCGGCCGCGTGCGGCGCATCTCGGGCGCCTTCCGCTACGTGTGGCCGTCCGAGCTCGACCTGATGGCGCGTCTGGCCGGCATGCGGCTCGAGCACCGGTGGGCCGGCTGGGACCGGAGCCCCTTCACCGCCGCCTCGGCGAGCCACGTCTCGGTGTGGCGCCTCGACTGACGGGCCTGGATCAGTCGTCGGCGAGGTCGCACCGGCGCTGGAGCGAGAGGGCACGGAATCCGGCCCGTTCGTAGAGCGCCGATGCACCGTCGTTGGCGGCGTAGTGGCTCACGTGAGCAGCAGCGCAGTCGTGGTCGCGGGCCCAGCCGACGAACTGCTCGACGAGCGCAGTCGCTGCACCGGTGCGCCGCGCCCCCGGCTCGACGTACAGCGACCGCAGCTCGGCGTACGTCGCCGGTCGGCGCGTCTCGGACGCAGGCGTCGTGTACCCGACCAGGAAGCCGACCGTGCTGCCGTCGTGCCGGGCGACGAGCACGATCGCATCGTCGTTGGCCAGGAGTGTCGTGATGTCGTCGTGGCCGTGCTCGCGCGGCCATGCCGGGTCGGTGAACGAGTCGTGGGTGCCCGCGTCCTCGTCGAACAGGGCGATCTGGAGGCGCACGACGTCGTCGATGTCGACGGTCGTGGCCGGTTCGACGATCATGCGGCCGCCTCCTGGATCGCCGACCACAACGCCTCGACGTGCCGACGTTCGGTCGTGCGGGCGCCGATGCTGACGCGCATCGACACCCGATCGTCGAGCACCGTGCGCGTGACGTGGAACTCACCCGCCTCGTTGATGCGGGCGATCAGCGACTCGGTCGCGTCGTCACCGTCGACGTGGTGGAGGCACACGAGACCGAGCCGTGGCGGGGCGCTCAGATCGAACCGGTCGTCGTCGGTGACCCAGGTCGCGAGCTCGTGCGCGAGGGCCACGTCGCGTCGGATCCGTGCCTGCGCGGCGCCCACACCGTCGAGGCGGAGGTTGAACCAGAGCTTCAGCGCGCGGAACCTGCGGCCGAGAGGGATCTGCCAGTCGCGGTAGTCGATCGCCCGTCCGGATTCGGCCGCTGCCGACCGCAGGTACTCGGGCAGGATCGACAGTGCGCCGAGCAGGGCGGCGCGGTCGGCGGTCCAGAACAGGGTGCAGTCGAAGTTGACGCCCATCCACTTGTGCGGGTTCGTGCAGTAGCTGTGGGCGCGTTCGACCCCGGCGTTCACCCAGCGGTACTCGGGGACGAGGGCGGCGATGCCGGCCATCGCACCGTCGACGTGCAGCCACGCGCCGGCCCGCTCGCACACCTCGGCGATCTCGGGTGTCGGGTCGACGGCGAGCGATGACGTCGTGCCGTGGGTCGAGCACACGAAGAACGGGATGTAGCCGGACTGGATGTCGGCCTCGACCGCCGCTGCCAGCACGTCGGCCCGCATGGCGAACGCCTCGTCGTGTTCGATGGTGCGGATGCGGTCGGTGCCGATGCCGGCGATCCGCAACCCCTTCTCGACCGATGAGTGCGCCTGCGAGGTCGTGTACGCCACCAGCCGCGACGTCTCGCCGGTGGTGTTCACCGCGCCGGCCGTCGCCGTCCAGCGTGCGGCGAGGATGGCGACCAACACCGCCTCGCTCGCCGACCCCTGGATGACGCCACCACCGTGCTCGCTCGTCGAGCGGAAGCGATCCGGCAGGTCGAGCAGCTCGAGCATCCAGTCGAGCATCAGCGTCTCGAGCTCGGTGCACGCCGGCGACGTGACCCAGCTCATGCCCTGTACGCCGAGGCCGGCCGAGAGCAGCTCGCCGAGGATCGACGAGTGCGTCGTGTTGGCGGGGAAGTACGCGAACCAGTTCGGGTGCTGCCAGTGCGTGATCGTCGGCAGGATGACGCGATCGATGTCGGCTCGCACGTCGTCCCACGACTCGGGGACGCTCGGCGGGTGCTCGGGCAGCATCGCCCGCACGTCGCCCGGCTCGACCGGCGGGACGACGGGTCGTTCCCCGACGTCGTCGAGGTAGTCGGCGATCAGGTCGATCAGCTCGTGGCCGGCGTCGCGGAACTCGTCGGGGGTCACGGGCCGACCGTACACACCCGGGCGCGGACCTTCGGCTCTGGCGCCGGATGCCCGCCCACTGGTGTCGTGGTGGCATGAGCGGTTTCCGGTACACCGTGGTGACATCGGCCCTGCACGACGAGGCGGCGCTGGCGCCCGTGCTCGACCCGATCGTCGCGGACCTCGTCGAGCTGGGCGGTGCGCCGGCCGACGACGACTCGTACGAGACGGACACGCCGCACGTGATCGTGGTCGGGACCGGGGGGACCGAGCGGGCGATCCTCGAACGGGTGCGGCACCGCCGCCGATTCGCCGCATGGGAGCCGGTGGTGTTGGTCGCGCACCCGTTCCACAACAGTGTGCCGGCAGCACTCGAGGCACTCGCGCGGATCCGTCGCGACGAGATCCCTGGGCGGATCGTTCAGGTCGACGCGCCGGGCGAACCGGCGGCGACGATCGCCGATCTCATGACGATCCACCGTTTCCGCCACGCCCGGCTGGGGTTGGTCGGCACGCCGTCGGACTGGTTGGTGGCGAGCGTCCCCGACCGGTCGGCGCTGCAGTCGCGGTGGGGGTTGTCGCTGGTCGACGTCCCGATCGGCGAGCCGATCCGGCATCACCGCGACGCGCGGGCCGTCGACGTCGAACCCGTCGCCGTCCGCTTCTCCGGCGGCCGTACGCCGAGTCGTGACACCCTGGTCGCAGCGGCGCTGCACGAGCCGCTCGGCACGACCCTGCGGACCCATCGGCTCGACGCCGTGACCGTACGGTGCTTCGATTTCCTCACCGAGCTCGAGACGTCGGGCTGCATCGCGC
>JAUHYJ010000522.1 GCA_030425785.1 Acidimicrobiia bacterium
CTGTCGTACATGGCTTCGAAGTACGCCGCGTCGTGATGCATCGAGCCCTGGTCAGCCGTCACGTGCTACTCCGAGCGCTCCGAGCGCGGCCAGGTCGCGCTCGTCGTGGTACTGGCGGAGATAGATCTCGAGATCTGCGAGTCGTTGCGCCACCCCTGCGTCGGCCACGAGCGGTCGCGGCCCGGCCGCGCGCACGAAGCGGTCGGCCGTCCGTACCGCGAGCTCGTGGATGACGCGCCGCGCCGCGAGCGCCCGCCGCTTGGCTGCATCGACCCCAGCGGGGGCCGCGTCGGCCTCGCGGCCCGCCTGTTCGAGCACGGCGCACATCGCCCACGTGTCGGCGATCATCGAGCCGAGCGCAGCCGTCCGGTGGGGGTCGTCGCTCGGGTCGAGCGCGCCGGTCAGACCGGCGGCGGCGCCCGCCCAACACGCCGCCGGCCCCAGCGCGCCGTGCCAGAACCCGACGCGGTCGAGGTACCAATCCCGTTCGGCGACGACGTCCATGTCGGCGAGGCCGTCGAACTCGACGTTCCCGGTGCGAGTCGTGACCAGGCCGCGGTGTTCCCACACGACGCTGCCGCGGACTCGCGCACCTGACGGCGCACTCGTCGATCCGAAGGGATCGCCCGTGCGGACGTCGGCGTCGACGAGGCGGCGCGATCCGCCGTCCACGACGTCCACCAGTGCCCGATCGACGACGCCGATGCCGGAGCAGAACGATTTCGTGCCCCGCAAGCAGCCCGAGCGCAGCTCGACATCGGGTCGGTCCCGCCGAACCGACGCCCAGACGCCGTAGAGCGCGCCGGGGCGCGCGACGCACCCCGCCTCGTGGAGGATGCCGACCGCATCGGCGTGCGCCTCGACGAGCCGCGCGACGGCGACGTCGCGATCCCGAGCGAGCTCGAACAGAGCGGACCACCGTTCGGGCGTGGCTCCCATGGCCGGGGCCGGGACGCGGAGCGACGGCAGCGACCGCCACACGGCGTCACGCAGGTGTTCGGCGCTCTGCTCAGTCGACATCTCGAACCAGGTAGTGCTCGAACGGCCACCCCGTGATGCTCAGTTCGTCGGCCGTGAGCACGGGCCGTTCGTGGCCCGGCCGTTCGGTCTGCGAGCGGTGGCAGCGAATCGCCGCGGACTTCGCGACGCGCTCGTCCTGGGTCAGCGGCACGGCGCGCAGTTGCAGTCCCGGCGTCGGCGGTTCACGCAGGATCGACCAGAAGAAGCCCGACACGAGCGTCGTCCGGCCGGGCAGGTGGCCGGCTGCCTCCAGCGCAGCGCGGCCACACGCCTCGTGGTCGGTGTGATGATCGAGCTCCCAGGGCGCGACGATCTGGTCGCACCCGCGCTCCTCGGCACGCCGGGCGATCAACCCGACGAGCAGCGACTCGTGGCGCTCGATCTCGCCGTCCGGCAGCCCGAGACGCTCGACGTCGCCCACCTGGAGGCCGAGCGCTTCGATCGCAGCCCGTTGCTCGTTCCGGCGGTCGTGCTCGAGTGCCGAGCGATCGGCGATGTCCGGGTAGGCGGCGCCGCCGTCGCTCACGGCCAGCACCCGAACGGGGGCCCGTCGTCGACCCAGACGTGCGATGAGACCACCGAACATCACCGCCTCGTCGTCGGGGTGCGGCACGACGACGAGCGTCGGCCGATCAGCCGGCAACCACTCGACGGCAGCACCGATGGCTCGGGCCCAGCCATCTGCGTACGGGTCGTTCAGCGACATCACCTGTCCCTACCCGCCTGATCGCCGTCCGACGCGCCGTCTGACGCGCCGGCCCGCCGCGTCAGGGCGCCGTCCGCCGGGTAACAGCACACCATGTCCGAGCGGCCTGAAGATCACAGCATCGACACGGTCGCCGTCGTCGTGCCGGCACGCAACGAGGTCGACCGGATCGAGTCAGCGCTCGCATCCGTGCACCACGCCGTCCGACACCTCCCACCCGACGGGCCGGAGGTGTGCGTGGTGATCGTCGACGACGCCAGCAGCGACGGGACGGCAGCCTGCGCGACACGAGCCTTGGAGCGACTGGCCGTCGACCACACGGTGGTGTCGTGCGTCGCCGGCGCTGCCTCGCGGGCGCGTCAGTTCGGCGTCGACCTGGTGATGGCGTCGGTCACACGATGGGATCGGTGCTGGTTGCTGTCGACGGATGCGGACACCCGCGTCGCTCGCGACTGGATCCTCCGCCATCTCGCACACGCCGCTGACGGGGCCCTGGCCGTGGCGGGCATCGTCGACCTCATCGACGACGAGGACGCGTCCGACTTCCTCGGCCGCTGGCGGTCGGACTACGGCGCGACCCTCGACCGATCGGGGAGTCACCCTCACGTCCACGCTGCGAACCTCGGGGTCCGGCTCGACGTCCTCGTGCGAGCGGGAGGCTTCGGCGAGCTCGAGCGTGCCGAGGACCTCGACCTGTGGCGTCGGATCCGAGCGATCGGCATCGAGCCCGTGGCGGACACCGGCATCGTGGTCGAGACGAGCGGCCGGCGGCTCGGACGCGTCGCCGCCGGCTTCGCCCACGCGCTGGCGAGCTTGTACCCAGCGGGGGCCGGGTCGTGACCGAGATCGATCTCGTGGTAGCGAGCTGCGTCGACCGCGACCGGCTGAGCGGGGTGTTGCAGGCGCTCATCGCTCACGTCGCGACGATCGACGACGCGCTGATCGACGTGTTCGGCGCGCTGGACGACGCCTGCTACCAGCTCGTCGAGGAGTGCGTCGACGTCGCCCACGAGTCGTCGTGGCGGTTCTGGGCCGGTTCCGGCTTCGGACTCGTGACGGACGCCGCACGCGTCGGTGACCGACCGCCCACCTTGGCCGACGCGCTGGGCGACGTGACGGTCACGGGCACGACCCTCCGCTGGACCATGGGCGCGACACGACACTGCGCGGCTCCTCGCCCGCGACCCTCCGGTGCCACGCCACAGGCGATCCAGCTCCACCTCCCCGCATGCTTCGGCCACGCCGCAGCGATGCGGGCCGTGGTTCGTGCGACGATGCGATTCGCCGACGACACGAACGAGGCCGTGTACCTGATCGCCGCGACGGAGGTGTTCACCAACGCGGTACGTGCCAACCACCGCCGCGCCGAGCCGCCCGACGTCGTCGTGGGTCTCGAGTTCGACGACGGCCGCGCTGACGCGCTCACCATCGCGGACTGTTGCGGTGGTTGGGTGCCAGGAGACCCCGACGATCTCGAGCCCGAATCCGGTCTCGCCATCGCCCGTGCCTTCGTCCCCGGCCTCACCCACGAGGCGACGCCCGGCGGCTGCCTCGTCCGGCTGCCA
>JAUHYJ010000523.1 GCA_030425785.1 Acidimicrobiia bacterium
CATCTGTTCCTTGAGCCGCTCGGACACGCGGGCCAGCAGCTGGTCGCCGACAAGGTGGCCGAGCGTGTCATTGACCGACTTGAACCGGTCGAGGTCGATCATCAGGAAGGCGCAACGCGTACGCCATTGCTCGGCGTAGGCGAGCGCCTCGCCCAGCGCCTCGGTGAGCATCATCCGGTTGGGCAGGCCGGTAAGCGTGTCGTATCGTGCAAGATAGGCGATCTTGTCGGCGCTTTCGCGCTGCTCGGTCACGTCCGAACCGACGCCGCGAAACCCGTCGAACACGCCGTTCTCGTCGAGCTTGGGCGTGCCGGAAATCTCCCACCAGCGCTGCTCGCCATTGATGGTCACGCGCACCAGCAGGTTCGAAAAGCTTTCGCGCCGCTTCAGCCGCTCGGCGAGATCGTGCAGGCTGGACGGGAACTGACCAGTTTCCCACGCCGATCCGGCGATAAGCTGGATGAACGGCTTGCCGTCGATGTCCTTGGTGACGACCTCGGGCTTGCCGACGGTCAGCTCGAAGCCCTCGCGGCGCATGTTCTCGACCAGGACGGCGAGCTGCAGTTCGCCACGGGCCTGGACCTCCCAGGCGTCGGGGCGGTCGGTCGGGTTGACCCGCAGTGAGACGTTGCCGACGAGCTCGGCGTCGAGACGGTTCTTGACGAGCCGGGCCGTCATCTTCTTGCCGTCCTGACCGGCCAAGGGAGATGTGTTGATGCCGATGGTCATCGACAGCGCAGGTTCGTCGACGACGATCTTCGGCAGGGCGACGGGATCTTCGGCGTCGGCGAGCGTCTCGCCGATCGTGATCTCGGCGAAGCCGGCGACGGCGACGAGGTCGCCGGGGCCGGCCGAGTCGACCGGCACGCGCTCGAGCGCCTCGGTCAGGAACAGCTCGGCGATCTTGGTGCGCTCGATCGTTCCGTCGAGCTTGCACCAGGCGACCTGCACACCCTTGCGGATCGTGCCCTCGATCACGCGACACAGCGCGAGACGACCGACGTACTGGTTGGCGTCGAGGTTGGTGACCCATGCCTGGAGGGGCGCATCGGGGTGATACGCCGGCGCCGGGATCGTGGTCAGGATGACGTCGCAGAGCGGGGCGAGGGTGTCGCCGCGGACCGACTCGTCGTGGGCCGCGTCCTCGTCGAGCGTCGCCCAGCCGTCACGACCCGAGCAGTACACGATCGGGAAGTCGAGCTGCTCGTCGTTCGCGTCGAGGTCCATGAACAGCTCGTAGACCTCGTCGACGACCTGCTTGACGCGCGCGTCCGGGCGATCGATCTTGTTGATCGCCACGATGACGGGCATGCCGTAGCCGAGCGCCTTGCGGAGCACGAACCGGGTCTGGGGCAGGGGGCCCTCGGCCGCGTCGACGAGCAGGACGATGCCGTCGACCATCGTGAGCGCCCGCTCGACCTCGCCGCCGAAGTCGGCGTGGCCGGGCGTGTCGACGATGTTGAGCGTCACCCCGTCCCAGCGCACCGACGTGTTCTTCGCCAGGATCGTGATGCCCTTCTCACGTTCGAGGTCGTTCGAGTCCATGACCCGATCGGCGACGTGCTCGTTCGCGCGAAACGCCCCCGACTGACGCAGGAGCGCGTCGACGAGGGTGGTCTTGCCGTGGTCGACGTGGGCGACGATGGCGAGGTTCCGCAGGTCGTCGCGACGCGCAGGACCGCTGCTCTGTACTCGGGGGGTCTCGGACATGGCCGGTCCACGCTATCGGCGCCGGAAGCCACTCGATCACGAGCACCGATCACTAGGTTCGCGGCCATGCCGATCTCGCCGTATCTCCGTGGCCTGCGCGACCGCATCGGGCACGACCTCGTCCTCCTGCCCTCGGCGACCCTGCTGCTCTGGGACCGTGGACGGCTGGCGCTCGTCCGGTCGGCCGAGACCGGCCAGTGGCAGACGATCGGCGGCGCGGTCGATCCCGACGAGCACCCGGCCGACGCGGCCGTGCGCGAAGCAGCCGAGGAGACGGGCGTCCGGGCGACGCTCCCCCGCCTGCGTGGCGTGGTCGGCGGCCCGGCCTACCGGGTCACCTACGTCAACGGCGACCGGTGCGCGTACGTCGCGAGCGTGTTCGACGCGGACCTGCCACCCGGATCGGACGTCGTCCTCGACCCGGACGAGGTCACCGAGCTCGGCTGGTTCGCGCCCGACGACATCCCCCTCGACGAGCTCGAGACACTGAGCCGGCAGCTGCTCGTCGACGTCGGCGTCTTGAGGCCGTGAGGGTCAGCGGGGGGCCGTCGCGTCGGCGACGACGCGCCACACCCGCTCGGCGGTGGCGGGCATGTCGACGTGGCGGACACCGAGGTGGGCGAGCGCATCGACGACGGCGTTCTGCACCGCAGGCGTCGCTCCGATCGTGCCCGACTCACCGATCCCCTTCGCGCCGAGCGGGTTGCGCGGTGTGGGCGTCTCCTGGGCGATCCGTTCGATCGACGGCACCTCGGCCGCCGACACGAGCCCGTAGTCCATGAAGTTGGCGGTCTTCGGGTTGCCGTCGTCGTCGTAGACGAACTCCTCCATGAGGGCCTGGGCGATGCCGGACACGACGCCGCCGTGGACCTGTCCCTCGACGAGCAGCGGGTTCACCATGGTGCCGGCGTCGTCGCAGGCGATGTGGCGCAGCACGGTGACGTTGCCGGTGTCGCGGTCGACCTCGACCACCGACAGGTGGACGCCGAACGGGAACGTGGCGCCGGGCGGTTGGAAGTCGGCCTCCGACCGCAGCGGGCCGTCGTCGTGGTCGACCGCGGTCGAGGCGAGATCGCCCCATCCGACGCTGAGCGCCGGCGTACCGGCGACCGAGAAGCGTCCGGTGCCGGTGTCGAGCACGATGTCGTCGACGGCCGCCTCGAGGAGGTCGGCCGCCAGCTGACGCGCGCGCTCGACGAGCGATTCGCTCGCCACGCGCACGGCCGAACCGCCGACCTGGAGCGACTTCGACCCGCCGGTGCCACCGCCGCGTGGCACCTCGGCGGTGTCGCCGTGGCGGACCTCGATGCGCTCGAACGGGATGCCGGTCATGTCGGCGGCGATCTGGGCGAAGGCGGTGTGGTGGCCCTGGCCGTGGGCCGACGACCCGGTCAGGACGAGCGCACCGCCGTCGGGGAACACCTCGACCGAGCCGAACTCGGGGTTCGCCATCGGGTTGGCGATCTCGACGTAGGCCGACCAGCCGATGCCGAGCCAGGGCTCGTCATCGGTCGAGCGGCGACGCTCCTGCTCGTACCGGAGCGATCCGTAGTCGGCGTGTTCGAGCACGCGATCGAGC
>JAUHYJ010000524.1 GCA_030425785.1 Acidimicrobiia bacterium
GGTCGCCGACGACGCGTCGTCGCCGTCATCGCTGCACGCAGCGGCGACGAGCGACAGGCCGACGATGCCGGCCAGGAGCTTGAACTTCATGAACTTCCTCCACATGGGGAGGACAAGTGGGTCAGCGACCGGTGTGACCGGCCTGCGAACCGCCCTTGCCTCGAGGGTCTGGGTTTCGCGCGACGGGAGGGTTCGACCGGGCTCGTCCGTCACTCCTCGATTCGATCGACGGTGTCGATCGTTCTCGCAGTGACGGCATCACCGTTGCGGGACAGCGCCGGACTCTCACCGGACTTCGCACCAACCGTGCCCGGGGAACACTAGCGCCCCTAGGCTCGACGACCATGACCGACACCGACAACGACGGAGTGGGCCGCGGCTCGACGGAAGCGCTCACCGACGACCCCCGGCCCGACGGGCTGCGGTCCGTGCCGTCGCTCGTGCTCGTCAACACCGGCAACGGCAAGGGGAAGAGCTCGTCCGCCTTCGGTGTCATGCTCCGGGCGCTGGCGGTCGACTGGCAGGTCGCGGTGTGCCAGTTCATCAAGTCGAGCGACTGGCAGGTCGGCGAGGAGAAGATCGGGCGGCAGCTCGGTGTCGACTGGCACGCGTTCGGCGACGGGTTCACCTGGGACTCGAACGATCTCGAGGCCGACATCGCACACGCCCGCACCGGGTGGGACCAGGCCAAGCAGATCATCGCCGCCGGCGACCACCAACTCGTGATCCTCGACGAGCTCACCTACCTGTGCACGTGGGGTTGGCTCGACGAGTCCGAGGTCGTGGCGACGGTGACGGCCCGCCCCGAGCACGTCAACGTCGTGATCACCGGGCGCGACGCGCCGGAGTCGTTCGTCGAGATCGCCGACACGGTCACCGACATGACCGAGGTCAAGCACGCCTACCAGCAGGGCATCCGCGCCAAGCGCGGCATCGACTACTGACCTCGCCGGCCCGTCATCGCCGGCCTGTCATCGAGGGTCAGGCACATGTCGCAAGGTCGGGCGGTAGGTTCGCCGACATGTTGACGGTGTTGCTCGGTGGCGCCCGGTCGGGCAAGAGCTCGCTGGCGGAGCGGCTGGCGCGTCGTGCCGCCGACGAACTCGACGAGTCGGTCGTGTTCGTCGCGACCTGCCCCCACATCGACGGGGACGACGACCTCGACGAACGCATCCGCCGCCACCGTGCCGAGCGGCCACACGAGTGGACGACGATCGAGGAGGAGCTCGATCTGGCCGGTGCGCTGCGAGCGGCGGCCCGCCGCCCGGTGGTCATCGACTGCCTCACCACGTGGGTCGGCAACCTGCTCCACCATGGCTGCACCGAGGTCGAGGTGCTCAGCGTGTCCGAGGCCGCGATCGCCGAGGTGCGGGCTCGCGCGACCCCCACGATCGTCGTGACGAACGAGGTCGGTGCCGGGATCGTCCCGGCGGACGCTGCGACCCGCGCCTACCGGGACGCGCTCGGCCGCGTGAACCAGCAGTGGGTCAGTGCCGCCGACCGGGCGCTGCTACTCGTCGCCGGACGCGCGGTCGACCTGCGGCCGCCGGACGAGCTGCTGTGAGCTGGTTCACGGGGGCACTCGCCGACCTGCCCGAGCCCGACCCGATCGCCGGCGCCGCCGTGCGCGATCGCGCGGCGAAGGTCCTGCGGCCACCGGGAGCGCTCCGACGACTCGACCTGGTGGCCGAGCACGTGGCCGGGTGGCAGGCGTCGATCGCACCACGGATCGAGCGGCCCCACGTCCTGGTGTTCGCCGGTGATCACGGGGTGACCGCCGGCGGCGTGAGCGCGTACCCGTCGGCGATCACCGCCGAGATGCTCCGAGCGGTCGAGGCGGGGAGCGCAACGATCAACGCGCTCGCGCGCAGCGCCGGCGCCGAGCTCGACGTGTACGACGTCGGCGTCGGCGAGCCGACCGGCGACATCCGGCACACCGCAGCGCTCACGCCCGAACGCTTCGACGCCGTCGCCCAACTGGCTGCGGGCGCCGTCGACGCCGCCGTCGACCGTGGTGCCGATCTGTTCGTCCTCGGCGAGCTCGGCATCGGCAACACGACACCAGCTGCGGCGATCCCTGCCGCCCTCCTCGGCGCGGCGTCGATCGAGTGGGTCGGTCGGGGCGCCGGGGTCGACGCCGACGGACTCGCGCGCAAGCGCGCCGCGGTCGCGGCCGCCACCGCACGCGTCGCCGGCGTCCGCGATCCCCTCGAGATCCTCCGTGAGCTGGGCGGCAGCGAGTTGACCGCGATCGCTGCGGCCTGCATCCGGGCGCGGCACCTGCGGGTTCCGGTCGTCCTCGACGGCTACATCGCGACCTCGTCCGTCCTGCCGCTGCACTGTGCCCGGCCCGGCGCGCTCGACCATTGCATCGCCGGTCATCGATCGGCCGAGCCCGGTCACCGTGTCGTGCTCGAGCGTCTCGGGCTCGACCCGCTGCTCGACCTCGACCTCCGTCTCGGCGAGGGCAGCGGCGCGCTGGCGGCCGTCCCGCTCGTGCGGATGGCGTGCGCCGCCGTGGTCGAGGTGGCGACGTTCGACGAGTGGTTCGGCGCCGAGACGGACTGACGTGGTCGAGACGACATGGCCGGAATGACGAGACGACATGGCCGGAATGACAGACGAGGTGACGTGGACAGCATGACGGGGTCGGGATGACCGGGCTGCTCGGCGCGCTGCAGTTCCTGACCCGTGTGCCGATCCGGCTCGGCGCGCCGGTCGCACATCACCGTGTGGTGCCGTGGTTCCCGGTCGTCGGCGCCATGATCGGCGCACTCGTTGGCGGGGTCGCGGCCGGGCTGACCGAACTGGTTCCGGCGTCGGTCGCCGCCGCCCTGGGGGTCGTCGCCGGACTCCTGGTGACCGGCGCGTTCCACGAGGACGGGCTGGCCGACGTCGCCGATGCGTTCGGCGGTGGCTGGACCACCGAGCAACGGCTCGAGATCCTGAAGGACTCGCGCCACGGCACCTACGGCGTCGCCGCACTGACGGGTTCGATCGTGATCCGCGTCGTCGCGCTGGCCGCGATCGCGACCCCGGCGGCCATGTTCGCCTCAGCGGTGTGCGCGCACGCGCTCGCCCGCGGCGCGGCCGTCGTCGCGATGCGGGCCGCGCCCCCGGCGCGCGACAGCGGGCTCGGCGTGTCGGCTTCGTCGCAGCTGCGTCCTGCACCGACGCCTGACCCGCCTGGTCGCCAACGCGCGCGGGCGGGCGGACTGGCGCGGCACGCCTCGGCTGCGGAACCTGGTGCTGCCGCCGGGCTTTGATCCGGACACCCTCTG
>JAUHYJ010000525.1 GCA_030425785.1 Acidimicrobiia bacterium
GAGCCTCCTCGAGGCCGCGTCCGATGGTGCTGGTGGCGGAGAACCGCCCGATCGGTTCGGTCACGACCCACCTCCGACCCACACCGTCCCGTCCCTCACCGCGTTCATGTCGCGCTGAGCGGTGATCTCGCCGATGAGCGCGACATGGACGAGGGGGTTGACGTGGACGAGGGGGTTGACGTGAACGAGGGGGCTGGCGGGGTGCTTCACGACCCACCTCCCGCCGCAGCGCCGCCCGCCGGCTCGGCGCGGTCGGTCTCGAACGCCTCGATCAGCTCGCGGTAGGCGGGGACGTCCCGCATCAGCCGGTCGTGGGAGCCGTGATCCACGATGTGCCCCTGGTCGACGTACAGGACCTCGTCGGCGAGGGCGACGGTCGAGGGGCGCGACGCGACCATCACCACGGTCGTGCCGGCCAGGGCCGCGCGGAGGTTGTCGAGCACCGCGAGCTCGGTGGCGGGGTCGAGTGCCGAGGTGGTGTCGTCGAGGAGGAGCAGGGTCGGGCGGCGGACGAGCGCCCGTGCCAGGGCGACGCGCTGGCGCTGGCCGCCCGACAGGGTGACGCCGCGCTCGCCGACCGTCGTGTCGAGCCCGTCGGGCAGCGCACGCACGAAGTCGTCTGCGCAGGCCCACCCGAGCGCCTGCCACACGTGCGCGTCATCGAGGGTGTCGGTCGACAGGCCGACGGTGACGTTGTCGCGGACGGTGCCACCGAACAGGAACGCCTCCTGGAACACCATCGCTCGACCACCCGGCGCCACGGCGACCGTGCCTCCGGTGGCCGGGAGGATGCCGGCGATCAGGTCGACCAGGGTGGTCTTGCCACCGCCGGTCGGGCCGACGACGGCGGTGACCGTGCCGCTGCGGATCTCGGCGGTCGCCGCGTCGACGACCGGGGTCGGCTCGCCGGCGTAGGTGAACGACACGTCGGTCAGTCGGACGGCGACGGGGGGCTCGGTCGTGCCGATCGAATCGACCGGGTCGGGGTCGAGCGGCTCGTCGATGGTGGCCTTGACGCGGTGATAGCCGGCGTAGGCCTGTGGCAACCCGGACATCGCGTAGCCGATGACCCGCAGCGGGAACACCAGGAGCGAGAACAGGTACACGAAGCCCGACAGCTCACCGATCGTGAGGTCGCCCGACCGGACGCGGGCCGCACCGAGCAGCACGATGCCGATGTTGGCGGCCGACGGGATCGCGTCGAGCAAGGCCTCGAACGTGCCCCGCAGGTGGACGGCGCGGACCCGGGCGTCGCGGATCCGGCCCGCCATGAGCGAGAGGCGTTCGGTCTCGCGGTCGCCGGCGCCGTAGGCCTTGACCAGCTGGACCGCCTCGAAGCTCTCGTGCACGGCGCCCGAGAACTCGCCGAGCGCCTGCTGGGCGTCGTCGAAGTGTTGGTCGACCCGATGCTGGTACATCACGTTGAGCCCGATCAGCAACGGGAAGACCGTGATCGCCACCAGACCGAGGACGAGGTCGGTCACGAGGAGCCAGGCCCCGGAGACCACCACCATCAACACGGTGCTGGTGGCGAACGGGATCGGCGCCATCGCTTGCACGGTCGTGTCGACGTCGACGCCGGCCCTGGCCACGAGCTGGCCGTCGCTGTGCCGACGGTGCCAGGTGGCGGGCTGGGTGACGAAGCGGTTCGAGACCCGGTCGATCAGCGTCTGCGCGACCCGCCACTGACACATGCCCGCGAACGCGCGTCGGACGACGACCCCGGCGCCCCGCAGCACGCCGATGCCGATGATCAGCGCGCCACCGGCGACGACGGTCGAGGTGTCGACCGAGAAACCGGTGTCGGCGTCGAATCGCGGGACGATCACGTTGTCGATCACCCACTCGACCGCGATCGAGGACGCGACCGTGCAGAGCGCGTAGACGGACGCGCCGGCGACGGCGATGACGAACAGCCGCCGGTGCAGGCTCACCAGCTCGAGCAGGAACGCGACGTACCGTCGGCCGCGCGCGAACGACGGTTCCGACTCCTCGCTGATCACGGAACGTTTCTATCCGCGTGGCGGCCGACCGGCGCAGTGACTTTCGCCCGAGCGGGATCTGGCGCGGCCGGTGTGACGCTCGAGGTCGGTCCGGCTGCGGCGGATCTGCGGCGCACGGTTCTGCCGGCGCGAAGGCGCCGGTCGGTTTCGCGCCGACAGATCAGTCCGGCGGGAGCAGGATGGTGCCCCCGATGAGGAAGGTCTCCCAGTCCTCGTTGTCGGCGTTGAGCGATGCGAGCACGTCGAGCGGCACGCCGTACCGCTCGGCGACCCGGGCCGGGTTGTCGAACGGCACGATGACGTGCACGGCCGGGACCGAGCTCGGCGCAGTGGTCTGCGGTGGTTCCCTGATCGTGCCGTCCGCGATCGGGTCGTCGGTACTGGTGTCGTCGGCGATGCCGTCGATCGCCCGATCGAGGATCTGGTCGGCGACGTCCGCACCGGCCGCCGGGTTGTCGGCGACCGACCACAGCACGCCGTCCGGCGCGATCTGCCAGGTGAGCCGCTCGTCGCCGAACGACACCGTCGTGCGTGGCGTCTCGGGGGAGGGCCGGGGATAGAACCCGCTCCGGGTGTGCACGACCACGACCCGGTCGTTCGCCGGTCGGCCGACGATGTGCTCGCCGTACTGGACGAACGACGACGAGCGGTGCGGCGCGTCGACCTCGGCGATCTCGCCGTCGTTCCCGTCGTACCGGATGACGGGGTCGGCGATGGCACGAATGGTCGCCGCAGTGACGTGCTCGAGCTCGTCCGACGGCTCGGGGAGTTGTGCGACGTCGACGTCTGTCGCCAGCGCGAGCGCCGCGCGACGGAGATCGTCCGGGTCGGTCGCGACGCCGTCGATCGGTGGGCAGTTGCTCCCCCGAAGGTGTCGCAGCACGGAGCAGAACACGCCGATCTGCCGGCCGTCGGGCAGCGACACGTTGAAGTCCGCGTCGGCGTCCGTCCACGGTTCCGTCCGAGCGTCCTCGAGCGTGATCACACCGCCGCTCGGGTCGGGGGGCATGGCGGTTCGGCTGACGGTCAGATGCAGCGTCTTCGAGGTCGACGGGTCGAAGGCGAGGAACTGGACGTACTGCGAGTTCGACTGGCGGATCGCGATGTGTTCGAACTCGACCGGAAGCGCCGATCGGATCGGCGCGTACCACGCCGGCTCCGGCGTCTCGATCCCGCCGGCGGACGGTGGCGCGACCGGTGGCGCGGCCGGTGCGCGTGCGGGACGTTCGCCGAGCTTCGTGATCCCCGCCACCGCCCCGAACAACAGCACG
>JAUHYJ010000526.1 GCA_030425785.1 Acidimicrobiia bacterium
GAAACACACACCACCGCCCACCCGGCCGGCCCGCCACCCGCACCCGGCCGACCCACAGGCACCCAACGCGCTCCACGTCCCAGCGACACCCCCCAACGGCGACGCCGACCAAGCGACCAACCCTGTCGCTCACACGTGAAACACACACACCCCGCACCCCGCTCGGCCGTTCCGCACCGCCAGCCGCACCCGGCCGACCCACAGGCACCCAACCCGTTCCACGTACCAGCGACACCCCCCAACGGCGACGCCGCCCAAGCGACCAACCCTGTCGCTCACACGTGAAACACACACCACCGCCCACCCGGCCGGCCCGTCCCGTCCCACCACCCACACCCGGGCCGACCCACAGGCACCCAACCGTTCCACGAACCAGCGACACCCCCCAACGACACCGACACCCAAGCGCCGACCCCGTCGCTCACACGTGAAACACCACACGCCGGCTCCGCATCCGCGCCGCCACCCGCCCTCCCCCGGGAAGCGATTCGGGAAGCAACCCGGTGCGCGGCAGGGCGACCGCACCCGCCGACCCCGGCGTCGGCGGGTCCGGAGGTCGACGCCGACGTCAGCTCGACGAGGCCGGGGGCGGGCCGGCGAACTCGGTGCCGAGTGGGTCGACCGCCCAGTCGGCGGCGGCACCCCACCGACCGTCGTAGACCACGTCGCCGAGCGGCAGACGCCGGACCGGGCCGTGGCTCCCGAGTGGCCGTCCGAGCGGCACGGTGGCGTGCAGCGCGACCTCGTCGGGGATCTCGAGCAGATCGCGCAGCTCGGGCTCGACCGCGCGGTGCCAGCCGGTGAGCACCCCGCCGTAGCCGAGCGCACGCGCCGCCAGCAGCAGGTTCTGGACCGCCGGGTACACCGAGGCCCCCTCGTACGGATTCGCCTCGCGGTACCGGACGAGGCACACGAGCACGACGACCGGCACGTCCTCGAAGTGATCGACGAGATGCTGCATCGCCGCGCGCGACCGGCCCTTGCGGCTGGTGGGGTCGAGTGCGGAGCCCTGGTCGTACCCGGCCGACGCCGCCTTGTCGGCCCATCCGACGCGGAAGCTCTCGGCCAGGAGCGACTTCGCGCCCACGGCCCGCTCGCCGTCGCGCAGCACGACGTACCGCACGGGTTGCCGGTTCGTGCCCGACGGCGCCCGCGTCGCGTGCCACAGGATCGTGGCGAGGTCGTCGTCCGGGATCGGATCCGGCGCCAGCCGGCGGATCGCCCGCGTCGTGGCCAACCCCGTCAACAGATCGGGCACGCCGTCGACGCCGCTCACGACGGGGTGCGTGCCGCCCACGGCTCGGCGGCTTCGAGCTGGCTGGCGACCCGGAGCAGGACGTCCTCGCGCCCGTAGGCGGCGACGAGCTGGATGCCGATCGGCAGCCCGGCCCCGTTCCAGTGCAGCGGCACGTTGATCGCCGGCTGACCACTCGCGTTGAACGGCGGGGTGAACGGCACCCAGTCGGTCGCCCGGCGCATGCCGGCGAGTGGGTCGTCGGGCTGCGGGTCGTGCTCGCCGACGTGGGGCGGCGGCTCGGCCAGCGTCGGGGTGAGCAAGAGGTCGTACCCGTCGGCCCACCACTGCTGGACCTCGCGACGGAACTGGGACACGGCGGCGAGCGCGGTGACGTACTGGTGCGAGTCGACCGAGCGGGCGTACTGGGCCTGCACCCAGTTGACCGGCTCGACCTCGTCCTCGGTGAGCGGTCGGCCGAGCGCATCGGCGTAGACGTCGAGTCCGGCGGCCATCATGGCGCCCCACATCGCCATGAAGCGCTTGGTGAACGACTCGTCGGCCAGCGGCGCCGGGAACGACGGCTCGACGTCGTGGCCGAGCGATTCGAGGAGCGCCGCGGCCGACCGCACCGCCGCGACGCAGTCGTCGTCGATCGCGCCACCGCGCGGATGGTGATCGAGGAGGCCGATCCGGAGCCGCCCGGGATCGGCGCCGACCTCGTCGGTGTACGGACGGCCCGGTGGCGGAGCGATCACGGCGTCGCCGACACCCGGCCCGCGCACCGCCTCGAGCAACCGGGCCGTGTCGCGCACCGATCGGCTCACGCACAGCTCGACGCTCAGACCGGACTCGCTGCGCTTCGGACCGAGCGTGATCCGTCCCTGGGACGGCTTGAGCCCGACGAGCCCGCAGCACGACGCCGGGATCCGGATCGACCCGCCACCATCGCTGGCGTGGGCGATCGGCACCATGCCGGCGGCGACGGCCGCGGCCGCACCACCCGACGACCCTCCAGGGACACGGTCGGTGTCCCACGGGTTGCGGGTCGGGCCGTAGGCCACCGGTTCGGTGACCGGCACGCTGCCGAGCTCGGGGCTGTTGGTCCGACCGAGGGTGACCAGTCCGGACGCCCGGAAGCGCGACACGAGCGTCGAATCGTTCTGCGAGATCGGCATCGCGTCGCGCAGGGCGACGTTGCCGTTCGTGAGCGGCTGACCGGCGTACTCGGCGTACAGGTCCTTCAGCAGGAACGGCACCCCGCGGAACGGACCGTCGGGCACGTCGCCCGAGGCGACCTCGCGAGCGTGGTCGAACCAGCGCAGCACGACCGCGTTGATCGGGCCGTCGTCGGCCTCGATCCGCTCGATCGCGGCATCGACCAGCTCGAGCGGCGACACCTCGCCGCTCGCGACGAGATCGGCCTGCGCGGTCGCGTCCATCCACCGGGTGTCGTCAGCGAGATTCCCCATCCGGCGGTTCTAGCAGTCGCAGCTGCATCCGCTCGACGCGGTCGCAGCGTAGGGGGTGGACGAGGATCCGACCCGGGTCCACGGGCGGTCGTCCGAATGGACGACGACACGCCGCACTCGCGTCACTACCGTCTCGCTCCATGCCCCCCGCCCCGACCGACACCGACACGGCGATCGTCGACACGACCGACACCGACACGGCCGAGCCGATCGACGCGCGCCCTGCGCCGCGGGATCATGACGACCACCTCCGTTCGATGTCACCGATCACCAAGCTCGCCACTGCGGCCGCGTCGCACTGGAAAGTGACGCTGGCGCTGTGGGGCGTCGTCATCGCCGTCGGGCTCCTCGCATACGGCGGTGGTCTCCGGCGTGAGGGGTTCCCGCCCGTCAACCTGCCGATCGTGGTCGTCGACGGCACGTACTTCGTCGACGACCTCGCGCGGGTCGATCAGGACGTCACGATCCCGCTGACGGAGGCGTACGCCGACACCGACGGCGTCGTCGACGTCCGGTCGTTCGCGCTCGAGAACACCTTCGCCGTGGTCGTCGAGTTCGACGA
>JAUHYJ010000527.1 GCA_030425785.1 Acidimicrobiia bacterium
ACACGAAGGCCGAGATGAAGAAGATCCTCGGCGAGATCCAGTCCGGCCAGTTCGCCGACGAGTGGGTCGCCGAGTCCGAGTCGGGTCGTGAGAACTACCACCGGCTGCAGGACGAGGGCAAGCAGCACCCGATCGAGGTCGTCGGTGCCAAGCTGCGTTCGATGATGCCCTGGATCAGCGCCGGCAAGCAGAAGGTCGCCGAGGCCAGCGGCGGGGACAGCTGACGGTCGCATGGCGGCCGGCATCTGACCGTGGCTTGTCGAAAGATGTACGAATCCTGACATTTTTCGACATTCAGTTTGCATGTCGCTGACATGCTTGATAGAAATTCCTCTACCACACACAGCGTGGTGCAGACGAGAGTGACCGGTCCACGGCGCTCGGGTCTGGCACGGATGGACACCGGTGGCGGCCGGTGCTGCATCGCACCACGTGGTCGGGGGCGGACCCGACCGGCGGGCGGATCTGGCGGGTGTCGGGCGGCGGGCCCGGCACCCGGCATACTCCGGGGCCGACCGGCCCGCTGACGGCCGGTGGCCGTCGACCCTCGTGGCGTTCAGCCGGCGGACGTGCCGGTGGCCACCCGACAGGCCAGCCGCATCATGTCGTCGACGCCGCGTCGCAGCTCCTCGTCGCTGATGCGGCTCGTGTCGCCCGATTCCTCCAGCAGGTCGGAGACGGTCATCATCGCCAGCGATTCGAGGCCGTGGACCGCGGCGATCGTGTACATCATCGCCGCCTCCATCTCGACCGCGATGTGCCCGGTGCGCTTCCAGCGGGCGAAGGTGGTCGGGTCGGGGTCGTAGAACACCCCGCTCGTCAGGATCGGCCCGACGTGGACCGTGGCCCCCGACTCACGGCTCAGCCGGGCCGCGTGCTCGGCGAGCTCGAACGTGGCCGTCGGGGCGTACGACCCCATCTGTGCGACTCGCAGCGGGGTCTCGTCCTCGGCCGTTGCCGCGATGCCGATGACGGTGTCGCCCATGCGCATCCCGTCCTTGAGCCCGCCGCAGGTGCCGACGCGCACGAGTCGGGTCGCGCCGAGCATGACGAGCTCCTCGAACACGATGCCGGACGACGGGCACCCCATGCCGGTCGTCTGGACGCTGATCGGTTCGCCCTCGAAGGTGCCGGTGAATCCGAGCATGCCGCGCTCCTCGTTGACGCAGCGGTAGCCGGGGTCGAAGAACGTCTCGGCGATGTAGGCGGCCCGTCGCGGGTCGCCGGGGCACAGGACGTTGGGGGCGTAGTCGCCGGGTTCGGCGCGCAGATGGATCGGCATGGGACCCGACAGTACCGTCGGCCCGGAACGGAGGCCATGCCGTCGCGACGGACGAGCTGGAGTCGGGTACCGGTCGTGCCGGTACCCCGGGGGTGACCATCCGCCGCGTCGCCGTCGTCCTCGCCGCCCAACTCGCCGGCGCATGTGCGGCACGATCGGCGTCGTGGCGGTCGTCGCTCGACGAGCCGCTGCGGTTCGCCGAACGCGAGTCGGCATGACGGGGCACATCCGGACGACTGACCGAAAGGCTGGTCCGACCGCCCGGGGCCACCTCGTAGGCTGATCGGCGTGCTGCGCCTCTACGACACCGCCACCCGCGAGGTCCGCGAGCTCGCCCTGCGCGAGCCCGGCAAGGTGAGCATCTACCTGTGCGGCCCCACGGTGTACGGCCCGCCGCACCTCGGCCACGGTCGGGCGACGCTCGAGTACGACATCCTGCGCCGCTACCTCGAATGGACCGGTCTCGAGGTCCGGCTCGTGTCGAACATCACCGACATCGAGGACAAGATCATCGAGCGAGCCCAGCGCGAAGACCGCCCGTGGCAGGACATCACCACCAAGTGCGAGCGGGTGTGGTTCCAGGCGATGGACGGCATCAACGTCGAGCGCCCGACCGACATCCCGCACGCGACCGACTACGTCGAGGAGATGGTCGAGATGATCGGCCAGCTCAAGGATCTCGGTCGTGCCTACGACACCGAGGACGGGATCTACCTGTCGGTCGAGACGGTCGAGGGCTACGGCCTGCTCGCCCAGCAGTCGCTCGACGACATGCGTGCCGGGGGCGGAGATCGGAGCGTGGTCGGTGCCGAGTTCAAGCGCCATCCCGCCGACTTCGTGCTGTGGAAGTACTCGAAGCCCGACGAGCCGGCGTGGCCGTCGCCGTGGGGCGACGGACGGCCCGGCTGGCACAGCGAGTGCGTCGTGATGAGCCTCGACCTGCTGGGGGAGGGGTTCGACCTGCACTGCGGCGGGCAGGACCTGCGGTTCCCGCACCACGAGAACGAGCGCGCCCAGGCGGTCGCGCTCGGCAAGCGGTTCGCGAACCACTGGATGCACAACGGGTTCGTCGTCGACGCCGAGGGCGAGAAGATGTCGAAGAGCCTCGGCAACGTCTCGAACCTGCTCGACCTCATCGATCTGTACGACCCGCGCGCGTACCGGATGGTGCTGCTCCAGTCGCACTACCGCAGTCCGGTGAAGATCACGCAGGACAACATCGACGCCGCCGTGAAGGCGCTCGCCGGCCTCGACGCGTTCGCGGCCCGCACGGCGAGCGTCGCAACCGCCGCGCCTGCGGCCGATGTGCTCGACGCGTTCCGGACGGCGATGGACGACGACCTCGACACCCCGAGAGCGACGGCGCTGCTGTTCGATACGGTACGCCAGGCCAATGCCGCGCTCGACGCCGGCGACGACCGCGCCGGCGGACTGGTGGCGGCGGCGAACGAGATCGCGACGACCCTCGGGCTCGAACTCGGCGCAGCCGACGACGTGCCTGACGACGCCGCGGCCAAGGCGGCGGCCCTCGATGCCGCGCGCCGTGCGAAGGACTACGCGACCGCCGACGCGCTGCGGGCCGAGCTGCAGGCCGACGGTTGGACGGTCGAGACCACCGCCGCCGGCACGACCCTGCGCCGCTGACGGGTCGGGCCCTCAGAGGTCGTCGAGGATCTCAGAGGTCGTCGAGGATCTCGGCGCGGGCGGTCGCGTACTCGTCGTCGGAGATCAGGCCGTCACGCCGCAAGGCGTCGATGCGAGCGAGCCGGGTGGCGACGTCGCCGCCGCCGGCGGCGGCCTGTCGGTCGTCGATGCGTGCGTGCCAGTCGATGCTGACGCCGTCGGGGCGGTCGAGATCGACCAGCCCGTGATAGCGATCGCCCGGGTGCAGCGACCCGAGTTCCGAGAGTGCGACCACCTGCTTGATCTGCGCCCGATACGGCGCTCGGCCCTCGGGCTCGACGGTGAGGTCGAGCTCGAGTCG
>JAUHYJ010000528.1 GCA_030425785.1 Acidimicrobiia bacterium
CTGGCGGTTGCTACGTTCGCACGCATGAGCGAGGCGAACAAGCGGGCGACGGCGGAGGTGATCGAGCAGTACGGCTTCGATCATGTGGCGACCCTCCACCCAGGCCGACAACTGATCTTCCATGACGGCGTACGTGAGAGAACCCGGGGCCGGAAGCTCGTCTACCTCATCGTCATCCCGGACGGTGTCACCTGGAAGGTCGGCCAGTCCGGTCTCAAGCGACGTCGGGATGGCAACCATGTCGAGACGAAACACGCTGGCTGGTCTCGGCTGTCCTCGTACCGCCGCGTGCTCGCAGGCAACTGCGGTGGGCGCCCTGGCCACGAGACCCGCAAAGGCGAACAGATTCTTCAAGAGGTCCACGAGGGAGCACGCTTGTACGTTCTCCTCGACGACGAACCGCTCGCAACTGAGGACGCCGCTATGCCAACCATCCCCACGGCGGGCGACCGCGTCCGCCTGGTTTCGATGACCGACGACCCCGACCCGATTCCCGCCGGCACCACCGGAACGGTCGTCGTCGAGGTGGCGGATCGCGACCCGGCCACCGAACGCATCGACGCTGTCGATGACGGTCGTGAGGTCGCCACGGTCGACCCGACCCGCGAGCTCCATCTCGAGCACCAGCGAGTCGGCCTGGTCCCGGAGGCGGGCCTCTCCGTCAGCGCTCGAGGACCAGCGCCGGCACCGGTCGGGCGGCCCCAGCCGCCACGAGTCGTGGTGTCACCACGTCCGCGGGGGCAGGGCGGCCGGTGAGGTAGCCCTGCACGTACCGGATGCCGGATGCCTGCAGCGAGCGACGTTGCTGTTCGGTCTCGACACCTTCACAGATCACCGGGGCGTCGAGGATGGAGGCGATCGAGACGATCGCTTCCATGATGGCGCACGGGCCGCTCGGGTCATTGCCGCCCTGCTCGCGCATGGCCGTCAGCGTCAGCAGGAGCGACCGGTCGATCTTGATCACGTCGAACGGGACGCGCAGCAACTGTCCGAGGTTCGAGTAGCCGGCGCCGAAGTCGTCGATCGAGATCTGGATGCCTGCCCGGCGGAGCTGCTCGAGGCGGGTGCGGGCGAGCCCGGTCTGCTCGAGGGCGACCGACTCGGTGATCTCGACGGCGAGCCGCGACGGCGGGATCGACCACGCCTCGGCGGTGGCGAGCACCTGACGCACGTAGTCCTCCTCGGCCAGTTGACGAGGCGAGACGTTGACCGACACGGTGAGGTCGGGGTCGATGCCCATCTCGGTCCAGGCAGCGATCTGCCGACACACCTCGCCGAGGACCCACGTCCCGATGCGGCAGATCTCGCCCGAGGTCTCGGCGAGCGGGATGAACTCGTCGGGCCCGACGCCGCCGAACTCGGGGCTGGTCCACCGCAGGAGCGCCTCGACGCCGACCACCTCGGACCCGAGCGCCGTGACGATCGGCTGGTACACGATGCTCATCTCGCGATCGAGGTCGGCGGCGCGCAGGGCGCGGGTGAGGTGCGTCGCCCGACTGGCGGTCGTCGAGAGCTCGGTCTCGAACAGCACGACGGTCGAGCCGCCCTGGCGCTTTGCCGCGTACATCGCCACGTCGGCCTCGCCGAGCAGGAGGCCGACGTGATCCGGGTCGGCGGTCACGGCGACCCCGATGCTCGCGTTGCCCGGTTCCAGCCGGTCGTCCAGCCGGATCGGCTCGGCCAGCACCTGCAGCAGTCGCTCGCCGCAGGCGAGGGCAGCCGACTCCGAGGCGATGCCCGAGATCACGACGGCGAACTCGTCGCCGCCGAGCCGCAACACCACCGCGTCGGGGCCGACGGTATCGCGGAGTCGATCGCCCACGCGTGCGAGCAGCTGGTCGCCGGCGAGGTGCCCGAGGGTGTCGTTGATCACCTTGAACCCGTCGATGTCGATGGTGAGTAGCGCCATCATGGTGCCGTCGCCGCGCAGTGCGAGCGCTGCACCGTCGAGGGCAGTCGGGAGGATCCGCCGGTTCGGCAGACCGGTCAGCACATCGGTGTTGGCCAGTCGCTCGAGTTCGTCGCGCAGGTGTACCTCGTCGCTGATGTCGCGCGCCGTGACGACGTGACCGTCGACGAGCGGGTCGTGGGAGAGGTCGGACACGCGTACCTCGAACCAGCCGGTGGCCCCGGTCGGCCCGGCGAGCCGGAACACCTCGGATCGTTCGTCGGCGTCCGATCGCCCGAGCAGCGCCCGGAAGGCCTGTTGGTCGCCGGGGTCGGCCAACTCGACCAGATCGTCACCGAACACGGCATCGGGCCCGAGCAGTCCGTCGGCCGACATCGACCGGAAGGTGATCCGGTCGGCCGCGTCGAGGACCACGAAGATGTCGGGCGAGTCGTCGATCAACGCCGCCATGCGTCGGCCCGCGAGCAGAGACGCTTCAGCCCGCGATCGCTCGTACCGCTGCCGGCGTCGTGTCCGGCCCAACACCCAGGCGCCGAGCACGACGGCGATGGCTGCCGCCGCGACCGCCGTGACCGCCTGGCGCTCGGCGACCGCTGCGTTCGCCGCCGCACGCCGCGACGCCAGCTCGAGGAGGTCGTGGAGTTCGCGGTGGTCGTGCGCCGCGGGACCGTCGGCGCCGGGGCCCAACAGGGCGCGACCGCAGTCGGCGATCTGATCGATCAGTTCGTCGGCGCGCGCCGCCTGCTGCGGCGACAGCGCGTGGAGGGCGAGCTCGTGATCGGTGGCGAGGTGTTCGACGGCCGACGCGACCTCGTCGACGTGTGGCTGCCCGCCGAGCAGGGCCACGGCGTCCGCGGTCTCGATCGTCATCGACGCCATCTGCAGATCGCGCGCCGCGGCAGCCGAACGTCGTTCCTCGAGCGCCTCCGCGGCCGCCCACCCTGCAGCTGTCACGACGCCGACCACCGACACGACGAACACCACGCCCCAGGCGATGTTCCAGCGCGGGCGATCCATCCAGCTCGTCCCGGGCGCAGCGCGCCCTGGACGGTCATCCGCCCTCCCGTCGGCCGGTCGGCGGCGACGTTCGATCATGCGATCACGTCCCGCGACGTGGCGACACAGCGCAACGGCGGGCCGGGCGCGTCGAGTCCCCGCGCTGAGGAATACCGGCTTCGATGCATGGTCGCGTGTCACCTCCCACGGGGCAGTGGTCATCCCACGACCGTCCGGTAGCGCGCGGGTCGGGCTCCGTTCTTGAGCGAGTCTGAACGACCTGGCCACTCGGTGGCAGATGGCGATCAGGTTCCGGCGCTCGGACCCCGAGCGTTCGTTCCGCCGTCGTGTGCGGC
>JAUHYJ010000529.1 GCA_030425785.1 Acidimicrobiia bacterium
CGCACCGTCGTGATGGCGGCGCCGGGGATCGACGACAGGAGGGTGCGACGGAGCGAGTTGCCGAGCGTGTGGCCGAAGCCGGGCTCGAGCGGACCGATCGAGAAACGCTGCTGGTTGTTGGATTCCTCGCCGAGGGCTTCGACCGAGGGGCGCTGCATGACGAGCATGTGCTGCCTCATCCTTTCGTGGAGTGACGTACGGGGTGGTTGATCGGTGCAGCGGCTCACGCCGCGGCTTCAGACGAAGCCGATTACTTCGAGTAGAGCTCGACGATGAGCGATTCGCGCACCGGCACGTCGATGTGCTCGCGCTGGGGCAGGTCGCGAACCGTGACCTGCTTGCCACCGTCACCGGCCTCGAGCCAGCCGACGACCGAACGGTCGAGGACGTCGAGGTTGTGCTGGATGACGATCATGTTCCGCGCCTTGTCGGACAGCTCGACGACGTCACCCTTGCGGACACGGTACGACGGGATGTCGACGCGCTTGCCGTTGACCTTCAGCAGCCCGTGGTTGACGAACTGCCGGGCCTGCGGCCGGGTCGAGGCCCAGCCGGCGCGGTAGGCGACGTTGTCGAGGCGGGTCTCGAGCAGGATGAGCAGGTTCTCACCCGTCGGGCCCTGGAGACGGTTGGCCTCGTTGTAGGTCTTCTTGAACTGCTTCTCGAGGACGCCGTAGATGTACTTCGCCTTCTGCTTCTCCTGCAGCTGGGCGAGGTACTCGGAGCCGGCGTTGCGGCGGCGCGTGCGGCCGTGGGCGCCCGGCGGGAAGGGGCGGCGGTCGAGCGCCTTGCGACCCTTTTCGTTCTCGAAGATGTTGGTGGACAGGCGGCGCGAGATGCGCACCTTGGGTCCGGTGTAGCGAGCCATGTTCTCTTCAGTCTCCGTACTCAGCCGCGACGACGCTTGGGCGGGCGGCAACCGTTGTGCGGCACCGGCGTGACGTCCTTGATCGAGGTGACCTCGATGCCGGTGTTCTGGATGGAGCGAACCGCGGTGTCGCGACCCGAACCCGGGCCCTTGACCTGCACCTCGGCGCGACGCAGGCCGTGCTCGATCGCCGCGTTGGCGGCACGCTCGGCAGCCTGCTGAGCGGCGAACGGGGTGCTCTTGCGGCTGCCCTTGAACCCGACGGCGCCCGAGGACGCCCACGAGATCACGTTGCCGGCGGTGTCGGTGATCGTGACGATCGTGTTGTTGAACGACGACTTGATGTGCACGACACCGGTCGAGACGTTCTTGCGATCGCGCTTGCGTGGGCGACGGCCGCCCGATCCTGCCTTGGCCATTACTTCCTCACAGCCTTCTTCTTGTTGGCGACGGTGCGCTTCGGGCCCTTGCGGGTCCGGGCGTTGGTGTGGGTGCGCTGGCCACGGACCGGCAGCCCCTTGCGGTGACGGACGCCCTGCAGGCACCCGATCTCGATCTTGCGCTTGATGTCGTTCTGGACGTCGCGACGCAGGTCACCTTCGATGGTGAGGTTCTGGTCGACGTACTGACGGATCTGGTTGACCTCGTCCTCGGTCAGATCGGACACCTTGGTGTTCCGGTCGAGACCGAGGTCGTCGCACATCTGCTGTGCGGTCGTCTTGCCGATCCCGAAGATGTAGGTGAGCGAGATCTCCAACCGCTTCTCGCGGGGGATGTCGACGCCGGCGATACGTGCCATGTTCTTCTTCGTTCCCTCTCAGCCCTGGCGCTGCTTGTGGCGCGGGTTCTCACAGATGACTTGGACGCGCCCGTGCCGGCGGATCACGCGGCACTTCTCGCACATCTTCTTGACGCTGGGTCGGACCTTCACGACGGTTCTTTCACTTGTAGCGGTACGTGATGCGACCCCGGGTGAGGTCGTACGGGGTGAGCTCTACCTGGACCTTGTCGCCCGGCAGGATGCGGATGTAGTGCATGCGCATCTTTCCGGAGATGTGAGCCAGCACCTTGTGGCCGTTCTCGAGCTCGACTCGGAACATCGCGTTGGGGAGTGACTCGACGATCGTGCCTTCGAGCACGATGGCATCTTCCTTGGGCTTGGCCAGGGGATTGCTCCTTGCATTGGAGAGGCGGGCGTTTGCCCAGCTCAGCGGACGTATGTCGGTGACCTGTGCGCGCGCAGGCCCACAGACCGGCGATCTATGCTAGCGGGCCGAATCCGGATCGCCACGGGCCAGGTCCACCACTTTTTCGGGCTCGTGTGCTACCCGGGCACGCCATCCGATCCCGCCGTCGATCCCGGGCCCGATTCCGCTGCCCCGCCCGACTCGACGACCGGCCGGATCCCGATCAGGTAGTTGACGGTGGCGGCCGCGAAGACCGCCGCGACCAGGGCATATCCTGCCCGGCCGGGCAGGTCGAGCAGCACCGGGATCACCGCGGCGACGACCCACCCGAGCTGGAACCGGGTCTCGAACTGTGCGAACGCCTGACCGCGGTTGCTGTGCGGGCCGTCGCGCTGGACGATCGACTCGAACGACAGTCGCCCGATGGCGGCGGCGAAGCCGACGCCGCCCGCGAGGGCGATCCCGAGCACGGCACCGCCGGCCGCCGTCGCGGCGGCACCGACGGCTGCGGGGACGACCAGCGCGACGGCGAGCATCCGCTCCTCGTGGAGCGACCGCCGCAGTCGCGGCGCGATCGAGTTCCCGATCATCGTGCCCGCCGAGGACACCCCGATCGCGAGGCCGAGCAGCGCCTTGTCGTCGGGCTGGCCACGGAAGAGGAACGCGAGGTGGAACAGCATGAACCCCGCGGCGGCCCGGAGCAGCAACATGGCCACCCAGCCGAGCTCGAGCCCCGGTGTCGGCTCGGCCACCGTCGCCGCCGACGGCCGATCGGGGTCGACGGCGAGCTCCTCGGGCAGATCGAGCGAGAAGTACAGCGCGGCGCCGAACAGCAGCGCGCTGTAGAGCAGGGTCGCCGGGCTGCCGATCGTCAGCTGCAACGCCCCCGCCGGCACCACCGCCGCCGCGCCGGCGACGCCGGCGATGACACCGAGCTTCGAGTTCGCCTCGACGAGTTCGGCATCGCTGCGCACCACCGCCGGCACCAGTGCCGATTTCGACACCGCGTACGTCTTCTGCCCGACCAGGGCGAGGAACACGAGCGGGAACAGCACGATCGAGTCGGCGAACCACACCATCGCCAGCTGGAGCACGATCCGGAACGCAGCGACGCCGCGCACGATGAGGCGGCGACCGCCGCGCACCCGGTCGATCGCGGGCCCGATCGCCGGTGCGACGAGCGGGAACGGGGCGAAGCTGACGAG
>JAUHYJ010000530.1 GCA_030425785.1 Acidimicrobiia bacterium
CGTCGATCGCCGGATAGATCCGGCGCTCGGCGAGGCGGCGATCGAGGCGGAGCTCCATGTTGCCGGTGCCCTTGAACTCCTCGAACACCGCCTCGTCCATGCGGCTGTTCGTCTCGACCAACGCCGTGGCGAGGATCGTGAGCGAGCCGCCCTCTTCGACGTTGCGGGCGGCACCGAAGAAGCGCTTGGGCGGGTACAGCGCTCCGGCGTCGATACCGCCGGAGAGGATGCGACCGCTCGCCGGCGCCGCGAGGTTGTAGGCCCGGCTGAGGCGCGTGATCCCGTCGAGGACGATGACGACGTCCTCGCCGTACTCGACCATCCGCTTGGCCTTCTCGAGCGCCATCTCGGCGATCTGGGTGTGCTGGTCGCTCGGCTTGTCGAACGTCGACGCGATGACCTCGCCCTGGACCGACCGCCGGAATTCGGTGACCTCCTCGGGCCGCTCGTCGATGAGCAGCACGATCACCTTGCACTCGGGATTGTTCTTCTCGATCGAGGCGACGATCGTCTGCATGACGGTCGTCTTGCCGGCCTTCGGCGGCGACACGATCAGTCCGCGCTGGCCCTTGCCGATCGGCGACACCAGATCGATGATGCGCGCCGTCATGTTGGTCGGGTCGGACGGCGTCTCGAGCCGGAGCTTCTCGTCGGGGAACAGCGCCGTGAGGTCCTCGAAACGGGGCCGCTTCTTGGCCTGTTCCGGCGGCTTGCCGTTGACCGTGTGGATCTCGAGCATCGCCGGGTTCTTCTCGTTGCGGCCGGCCGGCCGGCTCATGCCGACGACGTGGTCGCCCTTGCGGAGGCCGAACTGACGGCTCAGCTTGACGGGGATGTACGAGTCGCTCTTGGTCGACAGATAGTTGTTGACGCGCACGAACCCGTAGCCCTCGTCGCGGATGTCGAGGTAGCCCTCGACCTTGACGGGCTCGTTGCTCTGCGGCTGGTCGTCGTCGGCCTCGAGCAGGTCGCGGTCCTCGCCCTGCGGGCCGTCCTGGCCACCGCGGCCCTTGCGACGGCGGCGGCGCCGCTTGCTGCGGCTCTCGTTCTGGTTGTTGTTCTGATTGCCGCCGCCACCTTGGCCGCCGCCGCCCTGGCCGCTGTTGTTCTGGTTGCCCTGGTTGTTGCGCTGGCGGTCGCCGTGCTTGGCGTCGCCGTCGCGCTTGGCCTCGCCGTCGCGTTTGGCGTCGCCGGTCTGGTCGGCCTCACCGCTCTGCGCGCCGTCCTGCTTCGCATCACCATTGCGGCCCGACTTCGCGTCCTGCTTCGCATCACCGTCGCGGTCCGACTTCGCGTCCTGCTTCGCATCACCGTCGCGGCCGGACTTCGCGTCCTGCTTCGCATCACCGTCGCGGCCGGACTTCGCGTCCTGCTTCGCATCACCGTCGCGGTCGGACTTCGCGTCCTGCTTCGCATCACCGTCGCGGTCCGACTTCGCGTCCTGCTTCGCATCACCATTGCGGCCGGACTTCGCGTCCTGCTTCGCGTCGGCGTCGTCGCCGAGGTCGACTTCCCAGTCGGCCTTGGGTTCGTCGTCGGTCGGCGCCGGCGGTGGCGGCACCTTGGCCGCCGACTTCGGTGCCGCGGCCGAGTCGTCCGCGGCCGGACCACCCGTCTTCGACAGGATCGAGTCGATGATGTCGGCCTTCTTCGAGCGCGCCGACGCCTTCACGCCGAGCGCTTCGGCGATCTGGATGAGCTGGGTCTTGTCCTTCGATTCCAGGACGGATTGTTCGAGCGCCTGTGCGGTCACAGCGATCAACTTTCTCTGAGCGGATACCCGGGGACGGGGGTGGGGTCCGGTCTCGGCCGACACGGCTGCGTCGGCTCGGCACGACAAGCGGGAGCGAGTGAGCATCGCAGGCGAGCGCAGTGGTGAGATGCCTCGCCGGAGAGTGATCACGGGCCGATCCCAACTCGGTCCGCGTGCACCCGGAACACACCGGGTACCGCCCAATCTAGCGACGCGTCGGCCGCCGATGCAACGACCGGCCGAACAGGTGTGCGTGGCGGGCTCGGTGAGCGACGGTCGACGCGTCGCCGTGCCGGCCCTCAGGCCGACGCGACCCGAGCGACGGAGCGCACGAAACGCTGCACCGTTGCGAGGTCGTTCGGCAGCGTCTGCGTGCGCTCCGGGCGGTCGAACAGATCGGCGAGATGGGGCGGCAACGGCGGGCGCACGCCCGTCGCCCGCTCGACCGCGTCGGGGAACTTCGCCGGGTGCGCCGTGGCGAGGGTGACGATCGTCTCGCCGCGGCCGGCGAGCCGGCGCGCCGCGGCGGTGCCGGTGGCCGTGTGCGGGTCGACGAGCATCCCGGTCGCGGCGTGCAGGCGGGCGATCTCGTCGACCGTGCCCGCGTCGTCGGTGCGTGCGGCCCGGAAGGTTCCGTCGAGGAACTCGGCGCGCTGATCGGCCTCGACGTCGAGCCGGCCGGTCGCCCTGAACCGGTGCATCTGCTCGGCGGTGAGCCCACCGTCGCGTCCGTTCATCTCGAACAGCAGCCGCTCGAAATTCGACGACACCTGGATGTCCATGCTCGGGCTCAACGTCGGCTCGACCGCCCGGGTCGACATGTCGCCGTCCGCGATGAAGCGGTAGAGGATGTCGTTCGTGTTCGACGCGACGATCAGGTCGGTGATCGGCGCGCCCATGCGGCGCGCGATCCAGCCGGCGAGCACGTTGCCGAAGTTGCCGGTGGGCACGCAGAACGAGGGCGAGGTCGCGGCGAGCGCCTGAGACGCGGTCACGTAGTAGACGACCTGCGCCATGACCCGGGACCAGTTGATCGAGTTGACCGCCGAGAGGTGCAGCTCGTCGCGGAACGGCGCATCGCCGAACATCGCCTTTACCAGGTCCTGGCAGTCGTCGAAGGTGCCGTCGACCGCGATCGCATGCACGTTCGCGCTGTCGACCGTGGTCATCTGACGCCGCTGCACCTCGCTGGTGCGGCCGGCCGGGTAGAGGATGACGATGTCGACGTTCGCGCACTCCTTGACGCCGTCGATCGCCGCCGATCCGGTGTCGCCGCTGGTGGCGCCGACGATCGTGATCCGTTCCCCGCGGCGCTCGAGCGCTCGGTCGAACAGGCGCCCGACGAGCTGCAACGCGACGTCCTTGAACGCCAGCGTCGGGCCGTGGAACAGCTCGAGCAGCCACTGGTCGTCGTCGATCTGCACGAGCGGCACGACCGCCGGGTGCCGGAACGTCGCGTAGGCCGCGTCACACAGTTCGTCGAGCTCGGCCGCGGCGTCGGCG
>JAUHYJ010000531.1 GCA_030425785.1 Acidimicrobiia bacterium
GTGTGGGCGAGCCCCTGTTCGAAGTCGCGTTCGAGGTGCCAACCGAGCGCGGTGATCTTGTCGATCTCGACCGAGTAGCGACGATCGTGTCCGAGCCGGTCGGGCACCCACTCGATGAAGCTCTCGTCACGACCGGTCAGTGCGAGCAGACGCTCGGTGATGTCCCGGTTGGTGACCTCGTTGTGGGCCCCGATGTTGTAGATCTCGCCGACGGCACCCTCGTGCAGCACGAGATGGGCCGCCCGGTTGTGGTCCTCGACGTGGATCCAGTCCCGGACGTTGCCACCATCGCCCATCAGCGGCACGGTCTTGCCGTCGAGCAGGTTCGTGGTGAACAGCGGGATGAGCTTCTCGGGGAACTGGTACGGGCCGTAGTTGTTCGAACAGCGCGTCACCAGCACCGGCAGGTCGTAGGTCGTGTGGTAGCTCAGCGCCAGCAGGTCGGAGCCCGCCTTCGCAGCCGAGTACGGCGATCGCGGGGTGAGCCGGTCGTCCTCGGCGAACGAGCCCTCCTCGATCGAGCCGTACGTCTCGTCGGTCGAGATGTGGAGGAACCGCTCGATGTCACTGCGGCGCGCCACGTCGCACAGGACGTTGGTGCCGAACACGTTCGTGTGCACGAAGGCGTAGGGGTCGACGATGGAACGGTCGACGTGCGACTCGGCGGCGAAGTGCACCACGGCGTCGTGCCCGGGTAGGTGCTCCGCGACGACGTCCTGGTCGCAGATGTCGCCCTGGACGAACCGGCAGCGGCGGTCGTCGAGGACGTCCTCGATCGACGCCAGGTTGCCCGCATACGTGAGCTTGTCGAAGATCGTGATCTCGTCGTCGGTCTCGGACAGCACCCATCGCACGTAGTTCGACCCGATGAACCCGGCCGCGCCGGTGACGAACAGCTTCACGTCGGACGTCCCGGTTCGGTTCGGAGGTCGTCGATGGTCGGCGCGGCACGATCTTTCGCCGACACGTAGGCCGGATCCTCATGATCGACCACCAGCGGCCAGTGCGGCATGAGCGCCGGATCGAGCGGTGTGCACGCACGCCCTGCCATCCCGGGGTGCCACTCTCGATCGAAGCAGTAGACGTAGACCGACGGCTCGGACAGCGACTGGAACCCGTTCGCGACGCCGGGTGGCACCAGCACCTCGACACCCGGGCGGATCGTCACCTGCTCGACCCGGCCGAAGGTCGACGAACCAGGTCGCAGGTCGACGTACTGCCCGTACGCCTCACCCGACGCGACGGTCGTCAGCTTGGTCATCTCCTCGGCGTGCATCCCTCGGATGGCGCCGCGGCGCGTCGTGGTCACATTGACCTGGTGCAGGTCGCCGAGCCCGAGGTCGGCGGCCGCGATCGTGCTGCGCCGGAACGCCTCGCAGATCGTGCCGCGCTCGTCGTTGACCTGCTTGGGCACGACGACGATCAGGCCGTCGATCGCGGTGGTCCGGACGTGGAAGTCGACGATGTCCATCTCACTCGACGTCGATCTGGCAGTGGTCGCCGACCATCAGGCGCAGCGCACGCGGCTTCTGGGCGGATCGGCGAACGGTGGCGTCCGATCCGATCAGGCTGTCCTCGAGGCGCGGGATGTCGATCACGGACGAGTCGTCCATCAGGACGGAGTGCTCGATCTCCGACCGCTCGACGACACAGCGGGCACCGATCGCGGAGAACGGCCCGACGAACGAGTCGACGACCCGGGCACCGACGCCGATCGCGACGGGGCCGCGTACGGTCGAATTCACGATCTCGGCGCCCTCGGCGACGACGACGCGTCCCTCGATCGACGACGACTCGTCGATCGAGCCGTCGAGCCGCTGCTCCTGCCTCTCGAGCAGCAGCCGGTTGGCCTCGAGCAGGGGGGTCAGCTTGCCGGTGTCGATCCACCAGCCGGTCAGCAGCTCGCACCGCACCCGCTCGCCGTGGTCGAGGAGCCATTGGATCGCGTCGGTGATCTCGAGCTCGCCGCGCGGAGACGGATCGATCGCAGCGACCGCGTCGTGCACACGCGCCGTGAACAGGTAGACGCCGACGAGCGCGAGGTCGGACGGAGGATCATCGGGCTTCTCGACCAGATGCACCACGTGGCCGTCGTCGTCGAGCGTCGCAATGCCGAACCGGTGCGGGTCGGGCACCCGCTTGAGCAGGATCTGGGCCGCCGCCGGCTGCTCGCCCTGGCGGGCGTGCTCGAACGCGCCGACGAACGCCGCGAGGTCCTGCTCGAGCAGGTTGTCGCCGAGGTACATCACGAAGTCGTCGTCACCGAGGAAGTCGCGTGCGATCAGGACGCAGTGTGCGAGCCCGAGCGGCGCGTCCTGCGGGATGTAGGTGATCGAGGCGCCGAACCGCGACCCGTCGCCGAGACCGGCCATGACCTCATCGCGCGTGTCGCCGACGATGACGCCGATCTCGGTGATGCCGGCCGCCACCATCGACTCGATCCCGTAGAACAGGATCGGCTTGTTGGCGACCGGAACGAGCTGCTTCGCCCTGGTGTGGGTGATCGGCCGCAGCCGGGTGCCGGCGCCACCGGCGAGGACCAATGCCTTCATTGCGACCCGAGCCTAAGGGACGGTCGACCGGCGTCCGCTCATCCGCCTCGACACGCCGGCCGTCGTCGACGGTCAGCCGTCGACGACCGCTGCGCTCTCGGTCGCCTCGGTGTCCGGCTTGGTCGTCTCGTACTCCGTCGGGACCGGACCGGCCCCGCGGAAGTAGTCGAGGACCTCGTCCGACCCGTCGGCGAGCTCGAGGACCGCGTTCCCCGAGATCGTGGCGTTCGACACCGGCAGCCCGAACGTGCGCAGCCCGACCTGCACGGCCTGACGGAGCGTCTGCGCCGCCTCGTACGGATCGAGGCGGCTGTCGATGCGCACCGACTCCGCGACCTCGCCGACGAGATCGCCCGAACCGAACGGCGACGACTGCAACTTGCGCAGTGCGCCGTCGACGGCGGCGCGCATGAACAGCTGTTGGCGCTCGATGCGGCCGAGGTCGGCGCGCGGGTCGCTCACCCAGTTGGTGCCGTCCCATTCCTGGTACTTGCGGCTGCGGGCGTAGGCGAGCGCCATCGTGCCGTCGAGGGTCTGACAGCCCGGCTGCAGGACCAACCCGGTGGCCTCGTCGCGCGCGGCGTTGCCCACGCACAACTCGACGCCGCCGATCTGGTCGATGATGTCGCGGAAGCCGACGAAGTCGACCTCGACGTAGTGGTGGATCGGGATCCCGAGCGCCTCGGTGACCGTCTTCGCGAG
>JAUHYJ010000532.1 GCA_030425785.1 Acidimicrobiia bacterium
CGCGTCCGCATTCGGCGAGGCGCCGGTGTCGTTGGAGTACCAGACCCGGCACGAGATCGTGACGGCGTCGAGACCGTCGATCGGGATCTGCGGGCTGGTGAGCGTGGTGATCCCGCCGTCGATGTCCGCCTCGCCGAGCCCGCCGCCGACCGATCCCTGGCCGGTCACGAAACAGAAGCGTCCCGGGTCGGGCGTCGCGTCGTCTTCGGGCTGTGCGGCGGTGCCGTTGGGATCGACCCGCACCCAGCGTCCCGTCGTGGCGGTGTCGCTCGCATCCGCGAACGACCAATCCAGGTCGGACTCGACATCGTCGTCGAACGCGACGGTGGTCTCGACCGCGATCACCGACCACGTGTCGCCGGTGTTCGAGCGCACGAGGATGTCCGCACCCTGCGTCGTCGTGATGCGGAACTCGAACTCGATGGTCGACCCGCAGGGGACGGCGGGAAGCGTGCCGCGGTAGCCGTCACCACCGAGGGGGGACATCGGCGCCTCGCTCCACGATCCACCGTCGACGCGGGTCCGGCACACCGCGGTCTCCGGGTCGAGCGACGCGAAGATCGAGGTCAGGACGACATCGAAGTCGGTGGTGATCCCCGGTGTCACGATGGCGGGGTGAAGGTCGTCTACTCGCTGCGGCACCGAGCCCACCACCCCCAGCACGAGTTCGAGTCGTCGGGGTTCCAGGAGCCGTTCGAGCACCCCGAACGCGCCGAGATCATCCGGGCCGCGCTCGACGCCGACCACCGCTTCGACTTCGTGGCGCCGGACGACTGGGGCACCGACCCGATCGACGCGGTCCACGACCCGGGGCTGGTCGCGTTCTTGGCGACGGCGTGGGAGGAGTACCAACAGAGCCATCCGTACACCCACGACGTCGTCCCGGACGTGTTCCACCTGCCCGGGATACGCGACGGGATGGGTCCGGCCGTCGAGCCGACCGACATCGGCGCGCGGCTCGGCTGGTGGTGCTACGAGACGACCACCCCGTTGACGCACGGCACGTACGACGCCGCCCGCTCCTCGGTCGACGTCGCCTTGACCGCAGCCGACCACGTCGTCGCCGGTGATCGGGTCGCCTACGGGCTGTGCCGTCCGCCCGGTCACCACGCGGCTCGCGCCGTGTACGGCGGCTACTGCTTCTTCAACAATGCGGCGATCGTGGCCCAGCACCTGGCGTCGACGACCGGTGGCAAGGTCGCGGTCCTCGATGTCGACTACCACCACGGCAACGGCACCCAGCAGATCTTCTACGACCGCGCCGACGTGCAGTTCGTCTCGTTGCACGGCGACCCGCAGCGCGCCTACCCGTACCTGACCGGCCACCGTGACGAGCGCGGCACCGGGCCGGGCGACGGCACGACGTCGAACTTCCCGTTGCCGGCTGAGGTCGAGGACGACGAGTACCTGACGGCGTTGACGGCCGCGTGCGGCGAGATCGACGCGTTCGGCGCCGAGTCGATCGTCGTGTCGCTCGGCCTCGACACGTACTGGGAGGACCCGATCTGCGACTTCGCGCTCACGGCCGACGGCTTCGAGCGGTGCGGACGGCTGGTGCGCGAGCTCGGGCGGCCGACGGTCGTGTTGCAGGAGGGCGGCTACGCCACGGCCGAGCTCGGCGTGAACGCACTCGCCTGGCTCAGCGGCGTGTTGTCGGAGTGACCGACGCCGCCGAGGGCGGTCAGCCTGCCTGGAGTCGGCGGGGGATGAGCAAGCGGAGCACCACGGCGGCCACGGTCAGTGCCGTGAGGCCGATCGCGAGGCCCTGGTAGATGCGATTCGTCACGTCCGATCCGGCCATTCCGGCATGCACGGTCGAGCCCCACACCAGGCCGTAGGACAGCAGGTGCACCCCGTGCCACACGCGCTTGGACAGGTGGCGTCGGAAGAAGGACGTGAGCTGGACGGCGACGAGTGCGTACAGCGAGAGCACGCCGATCGCGACCGCGACGGGGCGGTACTCGCTCGCGCCGGGCACGAACAGCTCGGCCGGGCCGAACTCGACGTACCCGTCGAGGTACAGGCCGAGCAGGTGCAGCCCGGTCATGACGAGTGCGACCCCGCCGAGCCACTGGTGGAGGTCGAGCAGCCAGGCCGGTCGGTCGTAGGGACGCAGGGCGCGGGTCGCGAGGAGCACACCCCACACGACGCTGAGCACCAGCAGGACGAGGGCGATGATGCCCGAGCTGCGCGCCAGGTACCACCAGGTCTGCTCGCTCATGCCAGATCGCTCCAGGCCGGGGTGTGATGGTGCCGGCCGTCGTCGGTCGTGATGCGAGCGGCGATGCCCAGCTCGCGGTAGCGGTCGAGCGCACCGGAGACGCCGCTGACGAAGGCGACCTTGGTGAAGGCCTCGGCCCACGCCGCGGTGCCGGCCGCGACGGTGCAGGCCACGACGCCCCGGTCGCTCGGCGCCATCGTGGTGGGGTCGATCAGATGGTGACGGTCGGCGCCCCAGGTGCGGATGCGTGACGACGATGTCGCGACGCCGCCGGCGGCGAGCCGGACGACGGCTGCGTCGTCGCCATCGAACGGGTCGGCGATCGCGACGACCCACGCCGCGCCGTCAGGCGGGCGGCCCGCGACGGCGAGGTCGCCGCCGATCTCGACGAGCACACCGTTGGCACCCTCGGCCGCCGCCTCGGCGGCGACGATGTCGGCGGCGAGGCCTTTGCCGAGCCCGCCGGGATCGAGCACGGTGCCCCGCGGCAGCTGCACGGTGGTCGTGGCGCGGTCGACCAGCACACCGTCGGGCCGGCCACGACCGGACGTGTCCGGCGCCATGGACGTGCACCGGTCGGCGTCGTCGCGGCTGGTCGAGTAGCCGAGCTCGACGAGCGTGCCGAGCAGGGTCGGGTCGAAGTCGCCGTCGGTGGCGTGCCACGCCTGCACCAGGTGCTCGACCAGGCGGAACGTGTCGGTCTGGACGGTCGTGGGGCATCCGCCGGCCCGGTTCAGGCGGCTGATCTCGCTGTCGTCGACGAACCGGCTCCAGCGAGCCTCGAGCTCGTGCAGTCGAGCGACCGCACGTGCGGCGATCCCGCTGCTCGTCTCGCCCGGGCCGTCGACGACGACGTGGGCGTCGCAGCTCATCACCCGGGTCGACTCGGTGAGCGCGGTGCGTGCCATCAGCTGCCCTTGCTGGTCGCCACGGGCGCCGGTGCGGGCGCCGGTGCCGGAGCGGGGGCCGGCGCGGCCACGGGCGCCGGCGCGGGAGCGGGGGTGGGTGGCGCGGGAACGGCGAGGT
>JAUHYJ010000533.1 GCA_030425785.1 Acidimicrobiia bacterium
GGGTGCCAGGAACTCGAAGTAGGTGAGCCCGCCGAGCGTGTCGCCCGCGCCGGACCCGCGGTCGACCAGCGAACCGACGCCGAGGCCCATCCCGAGCAGGTACAGCAGCGGCTGCAGGAACGACCCCATCACGTTCGACTTCCAGATCGTGACGTACTGCGTGAAGTGGCCTTCCCACGCCCGCACCACCGCCGGCGTGCTCACGACGCGCTCCCCACGCTCGTTCTGGTCGGAATTGTGGACGCCGGAGCGACCAGAATTCCGACCAGTAGCAAGGATGCGAACGCGTTCATTCGACGAGGGAGCGGCCGGTGAGGCGGAGGAAGACGTCTTCGAGCGAGCTGCGGCGCACGAGCGCGGATTCCGGATGGCTGCCGCGTGCGTGGACCTCGGCGAGGGCCGCCTCGCCGTCGTCCGCGTAGATGAGCACCCGGTCGGGGAGCACCTCACGGCGATGGCCGATGCCGTCGACCTCGGGGGCGTGCTGCTCGTTCGACCCGGCCGGGTACCGCAGCTCGAGCACCTCGCGGGGCGAGTGCTCGCGGATGAGCTCGAGGGGCGAGCCCTCGGCGACGATGCGGCCATTGTCCATGACGACGAGGCGGTCGCAGAGCTGCTCGGCCTCGTCCATGTAGTGGGTCGTGAGCACGAGCGTGACGCCCTGCTGCTTGAGCCGGTACAGCCGATCCCACAGGACGTGGCGGGCCTGCGGATCGAGCCCGGTCGTCGGCTCGTCGAGCAGGAGGAGGTCGGGCTGGTTGATGAGCGAGCGGGCGATCGACACCCGGCGCTTCATCCCGCCCGAGAGCGGCTCGATCTTGCTGCGCGCCCGGTCGGTGAGCTGGACGAAGTCGAGCAGCTCGGCGGCGCGTCGGCGGCACTCGTCACGTGGCAGGTCGAAGTAGCGCCCGTACAGGATCAGGTTGTCCTCGACCGTGAGCTGCTCGTCGAGCTGGTCGAGCTGGGGCACCACGCCCATCCGGGCCCGGATGCTCGGCCCGTCCGTCGCCGGGTCGAGGCCGAAGATGCGCAGGTCGCCGGAGGTCACGGGCGACACGCACCCGATCATCCGCATCGTCGAGGACTTGCCGGCCCCGTTCGGGCCGAGGAAGCCGAACGACTCGCCCGGCCGGACCTGGACGTCGATGCCGCGCACCGCCTCGAAGTCACCGAAGCGCTTGACGAGGTCGCGGGCCGAGATGAGGGGGGTGTCGTCTGGCATGCGAACGAGCACGCTAGCGGTGGCCCGGGTCGCCGCGAGGGGTCCGAATCGTCTCGGTGATCGCGGAGGTCGTGCGCGGTAGCGTCGCCGCATGCGAGTGCGGGAGTACACCGCCACCGATCTCGATGCGGTGCACGCGATCAACCAGGCGGAGGTGCCTGCGGTCGGCGACGAGACGCCGGAGGCGCTCGCCCACATCGGTCGCGAGTCGATCGTCGCGCTCGTCGCGGTCGATGACGTGGGCGGCGTCGAGCGGATCGCCGGGTTCTGCATGGTCCTGGCGCCGGGCGCCGACTACGGCTCGGGCAACTACCGGTGGTTCGCGGATCGCTACGACGACTTCGTCTACCTCGACCGCATCGCGATCGCCCCGGCCTTCCAACGGAGCGGGCTCGGTCGCACCCTGTACGCCGACGTCGAACGGCTCGCCCGTGAGCGCCGTCCCGGCGCCACCGACTTCTGCCTCGAGGTGAACCTCCGGCCCCGCAACGACACCTCGCTCGCCTTCCACGCTGCGCTCGGCTTCACCGAGGTCGGCCGGCGCGAGACGAGCTACGGCGCGCTGGTGAGCTTGATGACGCGACCGTTGCATGGGTGATCGAACCGCCGATGCCACGATCGACCGGATCCTGACGACGTTCGCCCGCGATCACGCAGGTATCGCTCGCGCGCTCGCCCGGATCGACCCGACACTCGGGTCCGAGGTGGTCGAGGTCGCGGACGGTCTGCTGGTGTTGGGCGGGCCCGGCACCTACATCAACGCGGCGGTGGCGTGTGGGCGCACGGCGCCGCTCACGGAAGAGGGCTGGGCGACCATCGTCGAGCACTCGGCGGCAGTCGGTGTGACTCCGGCGATCGAGCTGTCGGCGACGACACATCCGGGCACGGTCGCCGGGGCCGCCGAGCACGGCTTCGAGCTCGACACCACGCGAGACGCCTACCTGCTCCTGCTCGACGGTGTGCCGCCGCCGGCGGAGCTGGTCGACGGCGTCGAGATCATCGAGATCGACGAGGCGAGCCGTGCACTGTGGCAGCAGGCAGCAGCGATCGGCTTCGGGCACGACGAGCCCGGACCGCGCGCGATCAGCGATCGATGGGCACACGCCGCCCTGCTCGCCGGCGATCGGATGTTCGTCGCGCTCGCGGCAGGGCGTCCGGTCGCGAGTGCGATCCTGCACGTGACCGATGGTGTGGCGACCGTCGGCGGCATGTCGACCGTCCCATCTGCACGCGGTCGAGGGATCCAGGCGGCGATGCTGCGGCACCGGATTCGCCTCGCGTCGAGGGCGGGGTGTGACGTGGTCGTCTCCACCGCCATGAGTCCCGGATCGGCGCGCAACCTCGTGCGCGCCGGCTTCGCACACGTGTTCACCATCGAGACGTGGGAACGTCCCAGCTGACCGGAACCCGTCGCCCCTCAGCGGATCGTCGGGAAGACGAACAGGCCGAACGTGCCGGGCCCCGTGTGCGCGCCGACCGACGGGCCGATGCGGTAGTGCACGATGTCGTCGACGCCGTCCAGACCGGCGAGTGCCGCGACCAGCCGGTCGGTCAACGGCCGGCTCGGTGCATCGGCGGTGCCGATCGCGACCGTCACGCCCTTCGGTTCTCGCGAGCGCCACGACGCGGCGTAGTCGGACATGACGTCGATCGTGTCCTCGATCGTGCTGACCCGGTCGAGCACCGTCAGATCGCCGCCGGTCATCGCGAGCACCGGGATACCGTCCCCGTCGAGCTCGACGCCGGCGGCGCGCCCGCCGCGTTCGGTCAGCAGCGGGACCCCGACCATGAACGCCGTGCCCATCCGGTCGGCGAGCGCGGTGAGGCGGCGCCGTACGTCGTCGACGTCGCCGCCGCGGTCGCGCACGACGGCGGCGGCCCACACGCACACGGTCACGCCGAAGCTCGCCGACCCGGTGTCGATGACGTGGACGTCGACGTCGACCGAGTTCGCTGCGATCTGTGCGGACCCGACGGTGCCTGACATCGCCTCGGCCAGGTG
>JAUHYJ010000534.1 GCA_030425785.1 Acidimicrobiia bacterium
GACGTCGGGCGCGATCTTGCGGATCGCGGCGAACACGGTCCCACGTGCATCCATCACGTACCTCCTGCGAGTGTGTCCAGCTCGTCGGGGACCGCCCCGTCGAGCAGCGATTGCATCCGGATCAACAGCCGGGAACCGACGACCCCGTCCGTCGCCCGGTGGTCGCCGGCCAGCGTCGCGCGGACGGTCGGCCGGACGACCACACCAGTGCCGTCGGCCTCGGGCCACACGTCGTCGCGGACGGCACCGAACCCGATCAGGGCGACCTGGGGCGGGTGGATCACGCCGATCACCTCGTCGGCGCCACGCTCACCGAGGCTCGTCACGGTCATCGACGCCTCGGCGAGGTGCGAACTGCGCAAGCGACCCTGCCGCGCCCGCTGGACGAGCTCGGTCATCCGTTGCATCATCTCGGCCGGCGACAACTCGTCGGCCCGGGGGATCGTCGGCACGATGACCCCACCGCGGCGCAGCGACAGCACCAATCCGAGATCGACCGTGTCCGACGGCTCGAATCGCCCGTTGCGCCACCAGCCGTTGCACTGGGGCACCGCGGCAGCCGCCCGGGCCGCGGCACACAGCAGCAGCGCTCCGGGCACGATGCGGTCGGCGAGCGGGCGACGCTCGTTCGCAGCGGCGAGGTGATCGAGCGCGACCGACAGGTCGAGTCGTTGGGCGAGGTGGTAGTGCGGGATCTCGCGCCATGACCGGGACATCAGCTCGGCGATGTGGCGGCGCATCGATTCCTCGCGGGTCGGCTGATCAATGGTCGGCTGCTGGGTCACCGTCCCGGGTGCCGCCACGTGCGGGGCCGGCGCGGCGAGCACGTCGTCGCCGGTCACGAGGGCACGGTCGGCGAACCGTTCCGGCGCCAGGCCGCGCTCGGCCATGAGGCGACGGGCCCGCGGCGTGATGCGATGTCCGGCGGCGGGTCGGGCCGCCCGCTCGACGTCCGCCCGCACGACTCGGCCACCTGGTCCGCTGCCGTGGAGGTGGGTGGCGTCGACGTGGAGCTCGTCGGCCAGGTGCCGGAGCACCGGCGACGTCACGTGACCCACCGTCGCGGCGACGGCCTCGACGGCAGCCGGCGCGGCGGGGATCGGCCCGGCGGCCGGCTCGGCCACGTGCTCCGGTTCCTCCACCCGCGCCGCGGCGAGCTGGTCGGGGACCATCCGTGCGATCGGTGTCCCGACCGGTACGAGCTCTCCCTCGCCCACCAGGATCTCGTTCACGGTGCCTGGCTCGAACACCTCGACCTCGATGTCGGACTTCTCGGTCTGGACGACCACGACGATCTGGCCGCGGTCGACGTGGTCGCCGGGCGCGACGAGCCACTCGACGATGCGGCCCTCGTCCATGTCGGCGCCGAGCGACGGCATGGTGAACGGCGTGGTGGTCGACGTCGTCATGACGCCACCGCCAGTGCGGTGCCCTCCATCGCCGCGGCTGCGGCGTCGACGATCCGCTCGACGCTCGGCAAGGCGGCCCGTTCGAGCTGGTGGGCGTACGGCAGCGGGACCTCGGCGGTGCAGACCCGGCCGACCGGCGCGTCGAGCTCGTAGAACGCCTGCTCCATGATCCGGGCGGCGATCTCGCCGGACAGGCCGACCGACCGCCACCCCTCGTCGACCACGACGGCTCGATGGGTCCGCGCGACCGAGTCCATGATCGTGGCATCGTCGAGCGGCCGCAGCGAGCGCAGGTCGACCACCTCGGCCTCGATGCCGCGCTCGGCGAGCGCTGCGGCGGCATCGAGGCACAAGGGCAGGGTCCCGCCGAACGTCACGAGGCTGATGTCGACCCCGGCGCGGCGGACGATCGCCCGCTCGAGCGGGATCCCGGGGTCGGTCGGCGACACCTCGCCGCTCGCCCCGTACAACGCACCGTTCTCGAAGATGATCACCGGGTCGGGGTCGGCCAGCGCCGGCCCGAGCATCCACCGGAAGTCGTCGATCGTGCCGGGAGCGACGATCTTGATGCCCGGGATGTGGGCGTACCAGCCGTCGAGGCTGTGGCTGTGCTGGGCCGCGAGTTGGCGGCCGCCACCCGTCGTCATGCGGATCACGACCGGCACGCCGAACTGCCCGCCCGACATGTGGCGGAGGGCCGCGGCGGTGTTCATGATCTGGTCGAGTGCGAGGAGGCTGAAGTTGACCGTCATGATCTCGACGATCGGCCGCATCCCTCCGGCCGCGGCGCCGATGCCGGCGCCGACGAACGCCGACTCCGACAGTGGCGTGTCACGGACCCGCTCCGGCCCGAACTCCTCGAGCATTCCCATCGAGACGGCGAAGCACCCGCCGTAACGACCGACGTCCTCCCCCATCAGGAAGACCCGGTCGTCGGCGTGCATCGCCTCGGTCATGGCGGCCCGCATCGCCTCGCGGCCCGTCATCACCAGCGGTTCGACCTGCGTCGTGCTCATGCCGACACCTCCTCGATCTCGCGCCGTGGTTCGGGCGCCTCCGCGTACAGGTGGCGCAGCAGCGTCTCGACGCCCTCCTCGGGCGAGGCGTCGGCGAACTCGACGCTGCGTTCGATCTCCTCGTCGACCTCCTGCTCGAGGGCAGCGAGGTCGTCCGGCCCGAGCTGCCCGTCGGCGATCATGCGATCGGCAAGCAGGTGGATCGGGTCGTGGGTCTTCCACTCCGTCACCTCGTCCTTGTCGCGGTACAGCTCGGGGTCGTACATCGAGTGGGCACGGAAGCGGTAGGTGCGCAGCTCGAGGAACACCGGGCCGGAGCCGCTGCGCACCGAGGCGAGGGCGCGCTCGGCGGCGTCGGTGACCGCCTCGACGTCCATCCCGTCGACCGGCCAGGCCGGCATCCCGTACGAGGACGCCCGCAGCGCGAGGTCGGTCTCGGCCTCCGACCGATCGAGCGCGGTGCCCATCGCGTAGCGGTTGTTCTCGCAGCAGAACAGCACCGGGAGATCCCACAGAGCGGCGAGGTTGGCGCTCTCGTGGAACTCGCCCTCGGCCATCGCCCCCTCGCCGAAGAAGCAGGCGGTCACCCGATCGCGGCCGGCGAGCTTGTCCGCGAGCGCCAACCCGACGGCGAGCGGCAGCCCCCCGCCGACGATCGCGTTGCCGCCGTAGAAGCGGTGCTCGGCGTCGAACAGGTGCATCGAGCCGCCGCGACCGCCGGAGCAGCCGTCGACCCGGCCGAACATCTCGGCCATGACCGCGTCGCTCGACACGCCCTTCAGCAGCGCGTGACCGT
>JAUHYJ010000535.1 GCA_030425785.1 Acidimicrobiia bacterium
CTTCTCTGTTGCCGTCAGGAGTTCCGCGGACAGAGTGCGTCTTCCCGCACTCGCCCCGCTCGCGTCGAACGCCGGCAACGGTCGCCGAGAACTGGGCGTCCCAGACCGCCGGATCGAGGCACGCATAACGACGCAAACGGGCGGCCCCCTGACCCGTCCTGGAGCCGGCAAACCATCGCACGCGGACGCACGCATGACGACAGTCGGCGGGTCGTCTCGAGCTTGGGGGACCTGTCGCGGTCAGAGGCGTTCGATCGCAAGTGTCAGTTTCATTGCTTTGGCGGTCGGCCACTTCCGATCGGTCGTCATGAGTCGGTCGGCACCGGCGGTCTCGGCGGTCGCAATGACGAGCGCGTCGGGGAGCTTCAACGTGCGATGCCGGGCGCGAAGCCCAGCTGCTCGTGTGGCGATGTCCTCGTCAAGTGGGACGACGGACGCGGGGAGCCGACCGATGGCAGTGCGCACGAGTTCGACGGACTTCGTGCTCCGTCGGGCGGGACCGACGAGACACTCGGCCAGCGCCGATGCCGCAATCGAGAGCCGGTCGGCCTGGCCGAGGGCGTTCGCGAGCGCTGAGGTGGCAGCGTGGTGGTGGGAGTCGTCGGCATCGAGGAACGCGATGATGACCCCTGCGTCGAGGTGGGTCAGTCCCATTCGGAGCGAAGGTCGTCCAACTCGTTGGAGTCGTAGGTGCCGGTGAGCGCTCCAGCGAACTCGGCAACGACGTCGTGTTCACGTTCCAGGATCACCCGTCCCGCTCCGTCGGCGTGAGCGACGACGCGATCACCGACCTCGAGGCCGGCATCGCGGAGCGCGTCAGCTGGAATCGTGATCTGGTTCTTGGAACTGATCGTGGATGACCCTCGTCGTCGTTCCTTTACCTTCGCCATAGAAGTAAGGGTAATGTTCAGGTCGGTCTTCGACAAGGGAGAACTCAACGACGAGCGAGGTGGAGTGGACTCTCGGGCAGCGCCCGGTCGAGGATCGAGCGACTGAGGTGCACCTCATGCCCAACTGCGACTGTCGAAGCACCGCTGACGTCCCGGCTCGCGGACCCCCTGCGGGGTACGGGATCCGATCCGGAGCGAGCACGCTTGACGGCGTGGCCCGCGAGACACCGACATCTCTCAGTGAACTCTCAGTGGTCTGCACGGCGACCGCACGAGCAGGCTGACGTTGGCTCCACGCGGAGTTTCGACGGATTCCCGTCCACCTCCGCGAGATACGGCGATGGCCGGGCCCACTCATCGGCGGGCCCGGCCATCGACCGGTTCAGTGGTGGCCGACCGCGGTCAGCCGTGCTGTCCGCGTCGCGTCCGGCGGGTCAGACCCAACGCTGCGAAGCCGGCTGCCGTCAGCGCCGCAGCGATGGAGAGCATCGGCCACGGGGTACCGCCGGTCGACGGGAGCGTCGGCGTGACCGTCGTGGTGTTCGTCGCCGTCGCCGTCGTGGTGGCCGTCGCGGCCGGTGTCGTGGTCGGCGTCGTGGTGGTCGTGGACGTCGGCGCCGGTGCGGCCTGCACGGTCACGGCGAGCGGAGCATCGTTGTTGGCCAACGTCGTCTCGTCCTCACCGTCGATCGTCCCGATCCGGGTCGACACGAGCAGCGGCTCAGCCGGCGACGAGCTGGCGACGGTGGTGACCTCGAACTCCGGCAGCTCCTCGCCGGGGAAGAGCGGGCCCGGGCGGGTCAGCGTGACGACCTGACCGTCGATCTCGACGTTCCAACCCGGGGCATCCACCTCGGTCGGCGTGAGGTCGTCGGGGAACGTGACGGTGACCTTCGCACCGGACGGAACCGGTGCGTTGCTGTTGTTCGTGGGTGTGTAGCTGAACGTCGTCGTCCCGCCGGGCACGACGGTCGGGTCGTCGACGGAACCGGTCACGGCGAGGTCGATCACGGTCTCGACGAGACCGGCGTCGATCCCGGTCACCCGGTCGACGTGGCACGGGGTCGTCACCGGCTCGGTGCACGTCGCGGTGGCCAGCACGATCGCTGCCGTCGTGCCGTCGAGCCAGTCGGCGTCCGAATCGACGTCGACGGCACCCTGACCGGGCTCGGTGAACGAGTGACCGTCCGGAGCGACGAACTCGATGCGGTACTGCCCGGTCACCAGACCGGTGAACTCGTACGAACCGTCCGACGCGGTCGTCGTCTCGGCCACGGCGCTGCCACCGTCGTCGAGCAGTCGAACGGTGACGTTCGCGATGCCCGCTTCGCCGGCGTCCTGGACCCCGTCGCCGTCGGCGTCGTCCCAGACGCGGTCACCGATCGAGCCGAGGTCGTCGCCGAAGTCGACGCCGGTGAGGCCGCTGGTCGGCACCGCCACGGTGCGGGTGGACGGGGTGGTCGATCCATAGCCGGCGGGCTGGGTCTCGACGACGGTGTAGGTACCCGCCGTCAGGCCGCCGAACGCGTAGTTGCCGTCGGCGTCGGTCGTCGTGCTCGCCACCGGCTGCATGGCGTCGTCGAAGAGCTCGATCACGACGCCGGCCAAGGGGGCCTCGCCGCTGTCGGGGGCGCCGTCACGGTCGCGGTCGACCCACACCGTGCCGGACACGGTCGTGCCGATTTCGGCGAAGGTGTAGCCGGTGGGGGTGGTGCCGGGGTTGATGGTGATGTCGGTGATCTGGTCGCCGGGGTTGGTCGCGGTGCCGCCGGCGGTGCCGGCGGTGTCGGTGCCGTCGAGGTAGGCGGTGGGGTGGGTTTCGGTGATGGTGTAGTCGCCGGAGAGCAGCCCGGTGAAGGTGTACGCGCCGTTGGCGTCGGTGGTGGTGCTGGTGTTGATGGTGGCGCCGGCGTCGTTGGTGCCGGTGAGGGTGATGGTGACGCCCGCGATGCCGGGTTCGCCGGTGTCGTGGGTGGCGTCGTCGTCGAGGTCGTGGAAGACGAGACCGGTGATGGTGGAGGTGGTTTCGTCGAAGTCGACGCCGGTGATGGTGTCGCCGGCGTTGACGGTGATGTCGGCGATCTGGTCGTTGGTGACGGTGCCGTCGGAGGTGCCGGCGTCTTCGCTGCCGTCGCCGTAGCCGGTGGGTTGTGTCTCGGTGACGGTGTAGGTGCCGGGCAGGAGTCCGGTGAAGGTGTAGTCACCGTTGGCGTCGGTCGTCGTCGAGGTGACGAGGCTGCCACCGCGGGTCAAGGTGACCGTCGTGCCGGGGATGCCGGCGCCGTCGTCGTCGATCACCGTCCCCGAGATCGATGCGGCGCTCAGTTCGG
>JAUHYJ010000536.1 GCA_030425785.1 Acidimicrobiia bacterium
CTCGAAGACGGCCCGGTTCTGCTCGTCGACGACGTCGAAGATCGTGCCGCGCACCACCTCGGCGCGCGATCGCCCGAGGATCGCACACAACGCCGGGTTGACGTCGATCGTGGTGCCGTCGGGCTCGATGAACCACCAGCCCTCGTTCGTCGCCTCGAAGAGCTGGGCGTAGCGGGAGTACGCAGCCCGGACCGCGTCCTCGGCCCGCCGTCGCCGCGTGATGTCGGTGTAGGTCAGGAGGTAGTGATCGTCGTCTAGCGGCCTGCCGACGGCTTCGAGCGTCCGGCCGTCGAACAGCACCTTGTCGTCGCGGTAGGGCTCGAACCGGCGTGCGTACTCGAGCCGGGCGGCGACCCGCTCGTCGACGGACAACTCGACGTCGTACCCGCCTCGATCCGCGTACGACCGCACGAGTCGCTCGAACGGGCTGCCGACGTCGACGTCGGCGGGGTCGAGCTCGAAGATCTCTCGGGCGCGGTCGTTGACCACGACGATGGTGAGGGAGCGGTCGTAGACCACGACGCCGTGGTCGACCGCGTTCAGCGCGGCGCGATGGGACGTCGGCGCGCGGTCGTGGTGGCGAGCTGCGCACGGCGGCATCGTAGCGTCACGCTGCGCAACGCCCGGCAGCGCCGGCGCGATCGACGACGACCGAGCCGGCCTCCCCGACCGTGCGGTCGGGGAGGCCACTCGTCAACGTGTGTCGCGGTCGATCGGCCGACCACGACGGACATCCCGGGGCTCAGCCCAGGAGGTCGGCGAGGTCGGTCTCGAGGTCGCGGATGATGTCGTACGAACCATCGGGGACCGGCACGAGGCCGTCGATCTCGTACAGCGAGTCGAGCAGCTCGGCGCCCTCGTCGGTCGACGCGATGTCGACGAAGGCCGCCGTGATGGCGTCCTTCAGGTCCTGGGGCAGATCGCCGGCGACGGCGAAGCCGTCGTTCGGGATCGGGGCCGACCAGCCCCACACCACGACCTGCTCACCGACGTCGGACACCGTCTCGGCGACGCCGCCACGGGCGTCGTTGAACGACACGCCGACCTCGGCGTCACCGTCGTAAATGGCCTGGACCGACTGCGGGTGGCCACCGGCGAAGATGCCGGTGATGTCCTCGAGCGGATCGACGCCGTTCTGGATGAGGGCGAGCGCCGGGATGAGGTAACCCGACGTCGACCCCTGGTCGACGAACGACACGGTCTTGCCGGCGATGTTCGGGATGAACTCGGTGCCGATCGGACCGTCCGTCGCGTCGGTCGCCTGGTCGACGCCGTTGCAGAAGGTCATGATCGTGCCGTCCTCTTCGTCGGTGACCTCGACGAGGGTGTCCGGTGCGCAGAACTCGTCCGGGTTGTTCGTCATCCACTGGGTGACGTACTGGCTGCTCCCGAAGCGGACCGCCTGCAGGATCAGGTCGGCGCCGGCGGTGTCGGCGGCCTGGACCATCTGTGCGGGGCCGAGGCCACCGGCGATCTGGGCCTGACCCGACTGGAGTGCGACGATCACGCCGGCGTAGTCGCCGGGCACGAGTGCGTCGACACCGACGCCGAGGCGCTCCTCGAGCATGACGGCGAGGGGCTCGGCGGTCTCGATCAGGCCGCCGGCCTCCTGCGAGGGGGTGAGCGTGAAGACGAGCGTCTCGGGCCAGTCCTCGGGCACGGCCATGTCGTCCTCGGCGGGCTCTTCCATGTCGTCGGCCGGCTCTTCCATGTCCTCGGCCGGCTCTTCCATGTCCTCGGCCGGCTCCTCCATGTCCTCGGCCGGCTCCTCCATGTCGTCGGCGGGCTCCTCGGCCGGCTCCTCCGTGTCGTCGGCGGGCTCGTCGACCTCGTCGACGACCGAGTCGGCGACGTCGTCGTCGTCACCGCCGCATGCGGCGAGGACGAGCGCACCTGCGGTGAGCGCGGCGACCAGTGAGTGTCGCTTCATGTGTGTATCTGCCTTTCAGATGTTCAGCTGCTGGTGTCCGCCCTGCCGGCTTCGGTCGGCGTCGATCGACATCGAACGACGATGACCGGTGGCGTCGGCGGGATGGGCCCGCGCGGTGTCGACCGGCGGCGGACGTCCGTAGTGTACGCGATCGCGCGACCACGCCTCGCCGCTCAGCGTCCCGGAGGTGAATGCTCCGTCACGATCCGATGAAATTCGGCCCAGGAGGTGATGTCGTGGACGCCGGCGATCGGCGAGTTCCACGGCCGGACGAACCGGCAGATCGTGGCATCGGCGCGGTGCTCGGCGAGTTCGGGGAGGACGTGCGGGCTGTCGTCGAGGTACACGTCACACGCCACGTTCGACTTGCGATCGGTGATGTGGATCTCGTCGGTCGGGATCGCATGGTCGGCGAGCCAGCGCAGCGTGTCGGAGCGCGCCCACGACGGCTTCGTCGTCACGATCACGATGTCGTGGCCCGCTCGCTCGAGCCGGTCGATGGTCTCGAGCGCGTCCGGGTAGGGATCGAGGTGCCGGAAGATCGACGGCCGTTCGGCGCTGCCGCGAGCCCACCGCCAGAACGCCCGCATGTCGGCGAACCCGCCGAGGGTGTGGAGACCGTCCCACGTCACCACCATGTCGGGGTGGAGATCACTGCCGAACTCGTCGCGGTGGAGCCGGATCCACCCGGCGTTGAAGTCGGCGACGACACCGTCGAGGTCGATCCCCAGCCGCAGCCGTGGTGAATCCGATCTGTCCGACATGGCGCCACACTCTGGCAGGCTGGACACGTGAACACGACCCGGACCGACGATCGGTGAGCCGTCGATGAACGGATCGTTCACCCTCGGCGTCGACCTCGACGGGGTCGTCGCCGATCACACCCGTCGCTTCCGCGACATCCTCGCCGAGATCCGCGGGATCGATCCGGAAACGCTGACGCTCGATCGGTCCTGGGACTTCGGCGAGTGGGGACTCGGCCCCGGTGAGTACGCCCAACTGCACCGCGTCGCGGTGATGGAGTACGACATGTTCCGCACGATGGAGGTGATCGACGGCGCCGCCGATGCGCTGTGGCGCCTGTCCGACGCCGGCGTCTGGATCCGGATCATCACCCATCGCCTGTACGTCAACTGGGGCCACCAGAAGGCCGTCGCCGACACCGCCGGGTGGCTCGATCGTCACGGCATCCCCTACCGCGACATCTGCTTCCTCGGCGCCAAGCCGGAGGTCGAAGCCGACGCCTACATCGACGACGCACCGCACAACGTGCGCCAGCTCCGG
>JAUHYJ010000537.1 GCA_030425785.1 Acidimicrobiia bacterium
GTCGTCGAGCGTCGGCCGCCAGATCAGGATCGCCCCGATGCGGCGCGCGCCGAGCTCGTGCACGGCGAACCGCAGCAGCGGTCGGATCTCGCCGACAGGGAGGTCGGTCGCCACCTGCGCGAGCCGTCTGACCCAGGCGTCGATCGGCGCGTCGCTGTGCCAGGCGACACCGTCCCACCGCACGACGCCCGCAGGGCCGAACATGCGGACCTGGCCGCCGGGGTGGCGCTGCACGATCGCGCCGCCGATCGTCGCCTGCAGGCCGACGAGGTCGAACTCGTCGGCGATGTTGCGACCGAAGCACGCGATGTGCGAGATCGCCTCGCCGGTGCGGACCGCGAAGCTCGTGACGCCGTCGGCGAAGCGTCGGGCGATCTGGACGTCGACGTCCTGGACGTCGATGAGGTCGACGGTGGTGTCGAGCCCGGCGGCGAGGTCGATCCCCTCGGCCGGCGGCAGGATCGCGCCGTACGTCGGGACCCGGCGCTCGAAGCGCTGGGGACGGAGCGCGTAGGCGAGCTCGACGAGGGCGGCGACCGGGTCGGGGAGCCCCACCAGCGCCGGGAGGCCTTCCTCGTCGAGCTCGTCGACGAGACGCTGCAGCCGTGCCGGCAGGACGGGCAGCTGGTCGTCGCCGTCGGCGTGCTCGTCGATCGGGTGGTCGGGCGTCATCGACCCGACTGTACGACGGTGCGCCGAACCGCTGGGGTTCGCCCGGACGGGCGACTGGCGGATGCCCGAAAATTGTTACAGAATGATGACAGCGGGCGACGAAAGGAGTCACCCGTGCACATGCCATCCGATTCCCCGACCGAGTACGCCGGCCACCCGGTGATCGACGAGCAGGGCGAACGCCTCGGTGCGGTCACCGACGTCGTCTACGACGTCGCCGACCGGGACCCCGAGTATCTCGTGGTCGACCCTGGCGTCTTCCGCAAGGCCCATTACGTCCCCGTCGAGGGGTCGTACCGTTCGGCCGACGGCGGCATCGTCGTGCCGTGGGCGAAGAGCTGGTTCAAGCTCGCGCCCAAGGTGTCCCACGTCCACGTGCTGACCTCGGCCGAGCGCCACGAGCTCGAGGCGCACTACGCCCAACGCTGACGCGGCGCTGCCGCGCACGAGCGTCCCCCCGGACGCGACACGGCCCGGTCCTGTGCGGACCGGGCCGTGCCGATGTCGTTCAGACGTGGATCACACGAAGGCGCTGGCGAACACCAGGCTGACGATCGTCATGACCTTCAGCAGGATGTTCATCGCGGGGCCGCTCGTGTCCTTGAACGGGTCGCCCACGGTGTCACCGACGACCGCGGCCTTGTGCGGGTCGGAGCCCTTGCCGCCGTGGTGGCCGGCCTCGATGTACTTCTTGGCGTTGTCCCAGGCGCCGCCCGCGTTCGCCATGAAGATGGCGAGCGCGAAGCCGGTCACCAGCGCGCCGGCGAGCAGACCGCCGAGCGCGTCGACCGAGATGAACCCGACGACGAGGGGTGCCACGACCGCCAGCGCACCGGGGATGATCATCTCCTTCAGCGACGCCTCGGTCGAGATCGCGACGCAGCGGGCCGAGTCGGGGATGACACCCTCCTTGCCCTCGCGCAGGCCGGGGATCTCGCGGAACTGGCGGCGTACTTCCTCGATCATCTGCTGGGCCGCACGACCGACCGCATCGATCGTCAGCGCAGCGAAGAGGAACGGCAGGCCGGCACCGATGAACAGGCCGATGAACACGTCGACCTCGCCGACGTTCAGGTTCAGGGCCTTCGTCGGGTCGGCGTCGATGATCGCGAACTCGAAGCTCTTGAACAGCGCCAGTGCAGTGAGGGCGGCCGAACCGACGGCGAAGCCCTTGGCGACCGCGGCGGTGGTGTTGCCGAGGCTGTCGAGGGCGTCGGTGACCTCGCGGACCGAGGGGTCGAGCTCGGCCATCTCGGCGATGCCGCCGGCGTTGTCGGCGATCGGGCCGTAGGCGTCGACCGAAACGACCACGCCGGTGGTGGCGAGCATGCCGATGGCGGCCACGGCGATGCCGTAGATGCCACCGCCGTCGCCGAGCGTCTGCTCGCCGCCCCAGTAGGCGACGCCGACACCGATCAGGATCAGGCCGACCGAGGCGGCCACCGACACCATGCCGGTGCTCACGCCACCGAGGACGGTGGTGGCCGGGCCGGTCTCCGACTGCTGGGCGATCTTCTTCACCGGGCCGAACTGGTCGGAGGTGTAGTACTCGGCGGTCTTGCCGAGCGCCCAACCGACGAACAGGCCGCCGATCACGGAGATACCGAGACCCCACGGCTTGTCGAACAGGTCGCCGCCGAACAGCCAGTACGAGATGCCGATCGTGGCGAGGACCGTGAGACCCATGGCCACGTTGGTGCCCATGTGGAGCGCCCGGCTGAGCGCGTGGCTGTCGGTCGAGTCGCCGCCCTTCACGAAGAACGAGCCGATGATCGAGGCGATCATGCCGACGAAGGCGATCGCCATCGGGAACACGAGCAGCTGGATGACACCGTCGTCGCCGTTCTGGCTGGCGACCAGGTTGGCCGAGAAGGCGGTCAGCGCGATCGGGGCGATGATCGACCCGGCGTACGACTCGAAGAGGTCGGCGCCCATGCCGGCGACGTCGCCGACGTTGTCGCCGACGTTGTCGGCGATCGTGGCGGGGTTGCGCGGGTCGTCCTCGGGGATGCCCGCCTCGACTTTGCCGACGAGGTCGGCACCGACGTCGGCGGCCTTGGTGTAGATGCCGCCGCCGACACGGCTGAACAGCGCGATCGACGAGGCGCCGAGACCGAACGCGGTCACGATGTTGAACGCGTCGTCGACCTCGAACCACACGACGAACATGAGGTAGGTGAGCATCAGGCCGAGGAGGGCGAGACCGGCGACGGAGAAGCCCATGACGGCGCCGCCGCGGAACGCGACGGGCAGGGCCTTGGCCGGGCCTTCCTTGGCGGCTTCGGTCGTGCGGGCGTTGGCCATCGTGGCGACGGTCATGCCGGCGTAGCCGGCCCCGGCTGACAGCACGGCACCGAGCACATACGAGACGGCGGCGAGCGGCGCGATGACGATCGCCAGCAGCACGGCGAGGATGACCACGAAGATCGAGACCCACTTGTACTCGGCCTGCAGGAAGGCGCGGGCGCCCTTCTGGATCTCGGTCATCAAGAAGACCATGCGTTCGTCGCCGGGCGAGGCCTTCTCGACCATCT
>JAUHYJ010000538.1 GCA_030425785.1 Acidimicrobiia bacterium
GTGCGCCGGATCCGCAACGTCTCAGGGTGGAGGCCCGGCTCGACGGTCGCGTCGACGCCCTCGCGCCGGAGGTGCTCGGACACCGCCCTCGTGCGGCCGGCCACCAGGTCAGGGGGAGGTGGTGCGCCGACGACGCCGCCGCGCGCTCGACGGTGATGGAGCACCTCGGCGACGTGCGCGATGCGGTCGGTCTGCTCGGCGACGCGCAACACGAGGTCGTACACGTCGGCACCGCCGAACCCCGGGCGGAAGCCGCCGACTGCGTCGATCGCCGTGCGCCGCACCGCCACGAGGTCACCGACGTAGTCGTGCCACCGCAGCTGCTCGGGCGAGAAGTCCGGCTTGAGCGCCGGCGCCACGAGATGACCCTCGACCGTCAGGTGGTCGTGGTCGCTGTACGCGAGGTCGGCCGAGCCGAGCGCGGTCTCCATCCGGGCCAGTGCGTCCGGTTCGATGGTGTCATCGGCGTCGACGATGGCGATCAGCTCGCCGGTGGCCACTGCCAGACCGGCATCGCGCGCCGTGCCGGGATCGTCGTCGCCGTCGAGCATCACCACACGCTCGTCGTCGACGGTCGTCGGGCCGCCGACGATCACGTGCTGCCAGTCGCTCGTCGTCTGCGCTCGGACGGATGCCATGCACGCCTCGACCCGCTCGCGCGCGACGTCGCGGGCGACGGTCAGCACCGTCCAGCGGGGCGCCATCGGTCAGCCCGGCTCCGCCGAGCGCCGGAGCGCCCGCAGGAGGCGACCGGGACGACCCACGAGCTTCCAGACGTGGTACTGGTCCTGGCGCGCCCGGCGCAGATCGACCCGCAGGGCGGTGATCTCGGCCCGCAGGCGTCCGTTGGCGAGCTCGGCCTCGCGCACGGCAGCGCTCGCCTGCTCGAGCTCGGCCTGGAGGTCGGTGTACGCCTCCTCGTTCGGGCCGACGAGGGCGCGCAGGCGGTCGAGTTCGGCGGCGAGTGCCGCGCCGTCGTCGCCGATCGGGTCGCCAGCCATGGGGCGAGTATACGGCGACGACCCCGTTGACCTGGGAGGACGCGACCACTCGCCGGTTGCGCGCTCGCGGTTCTCGGGGCGGCGTAGCATGGGGCGATCCCATGCGCGAGATGACCGAACCCACCGGTCGGCACGACGTCGACGCCGAGCCGACGACCCAGCCGTTCCCCGAGCTGGTCGAACGCGCCATCGGTCTCGGGAGCCGGCCGCTCGGCTGGATGTGGAACCGAGGGTTCCGGTTCCTGTTCGTGCTCGACGCCGTGGCGCTGTTCGGGTCGATGGTGGCGATCAACCTCGTCCGCTTCGGCTGGGTCTGGCCGACGTATCCGCGCAGTCACTACTGGATCGGGTTCTCGATCGCGACCGTCATCCATCTCGCGGTCAACTACTTCGCCGGTCTGTACGAGCGCGAACCACGGCTCGGATACCGGCCCTGGCTCCCTCGCATCTTCGTCGCCACCGGCATCGCCGTCGCGTTCGACGGTCTCGCCGCGGTGCTCACCGAGCGGTACCTGATGCCGCGTGCGAACCTCGCGATCCTGCTCGTCGTCGCGTCGCTGTGGCTCACCGCCAACCGGACCGTCAGCCGCTACTTCGCCAACCGACGCCGCGGCCCGTCCCGTGTGCTGCTCGTCGGACACGGCGAGGCGGTGGCGCTGGCCCGCCGTCACTTCGCCGACGACGCAGAGTCCGAGGTGGTCGGCGAGGTCGAGCGCACCGCCGAGCTGTTCGACGTCGTGAACACGACCACGGCGACCGACGTGCTGCTGCTCGACCTGTCGGCGTTCTCCGAGGCCTTCCCCGAGCCCCTGACCGCGCTCGACCGCGAGGGCGTCGGCGTGCACCAGCGCGTCTCGGCGCGCGAGACCCTGCTCGGCCTCAACTCGGTGCGCGAGATCGCCGGCATGCCGTTCACCCGGATGCGCACCCACGCAATGGCGTCGCACCAGCTGCGTCTCAAGCGCATGTTCGACATCGCCGTCGTCGTGGCGCTGTCGCCGCTCGCGATCGTTGCGCTGGCACTGCTCGCGCTCTGGGTCCGGGTCCGCGCCGGCTCGCCGGTGCTGTACCGCCAGACGCGCGTCGGCCTGCGGGGACAGCGCTTCGAGGTCGTCAAGTTCCGCACGATGTACCCCGATGCCGAGGCCGCCGGACCGCAACTCTCCGGGCGCACCGACGACCGCGTCGTCCCCGGCCTGCGATGGATGCGGGCGACCCGCATGGACGAGCTGCCCCAGCTGTGGAACGTGCTGCGCGGCGAGATGTCGCTCGTCGGCCCCCGGCCCGAGCGGCCGGAGATGATCGCCGCGATCGAGCAGGACGTCGCCGGCTACGCCCGCCGTCACGAGCTGCCGCCCGGCATCACCGGCTTCGCCCAGATCAACGGCCGCTACGAGACCGACCCGGCGTACAAGCTCGGCTACGACCTGCAGTACCTCGTGAACTGGTCGCTCGTGCTCGACATCCAGATCCTCCTGCGGACGATCCTGGTCGTGCTGCGGCGCAGGGTCTGACGCCCCGATGACGCTCACCGCGGCCTGCCACGGCCGCGACGTCGAACGCGACGGGTGGCCGACGGTGTCGGTCGTCATGCCGATCCGGAACGAGGCCGAGCATCTCGACCGCGCCGTCGCGTCGGTGCTCGCTCAGGAGTACCCGCTCGAGTTCGACGTGTGCCTGGCCGTCGCACCGTCCGACGACGGCACGGAAGCGGTTGCCGCGGCGCTCGCCGCCGGCGAGCCACGGGTCCGGGTGGTCGCCAACCCGGCCGGCGTGACACCTGCCGGCCTCAATGCGGCGATCGCCGCGACCGACGGCGAGGTGATCGTGCGCGTCGACGGGCACGCCGCCCTGTCGCCCGGCTACATCCGTCGGGCGGTCGAGACGATGGTCCGCACCGGCGCGGTCAACGTCGGGGGCATGCAGGTGCCCCAGCCCGAGACGCCGTTCGAGGAGGCCGTGGCCGCCGCGACGACGTCGTGGCTCGGCACCGGCGGTGCGTCGTACCGGGTCGGCGGCACCGAGGGGCCGGTCGACACCGTCTACCTGGGCGTGTTCGACCGGGTGGCCGGCGACACCGTCGGCTGGTTCGCCGAGGACCTCGTCCGGAACCAGGACTACGAGTTCAACATCCGCCTTCGGGCGGCGGGTGGGACCGTGTGGTTCGACCCCGAACTGTGGGTCGGCTATCGGCCGCGCGGA
>JAUHYJ010000539.1 GCA_030425785.1 Acidimicrobiia bacterium
TACCGCTCGAACCGGCACCCCCACCGATCGCCTGGTCGCTCGTACAACGAGACCTCACCGACGAACCACGACGCTCCCGGGCCGCAGACCAACTGGTCGACTTCCTCCGTCGATAGATGCCGGCGCGGCCACCCTGGCGCCCGGTCGCGCTCGCAGCCGCCAGGCCGTTCCGGGCACTCACGGCCTCGATCGTCGGCGGCTCTCGTGGCCGCCATTCCGATCGGTCACCACAGCGGCGCGACGAACCTGATCCCGGCCTGCTCCCGACACCGCCACGTCCCCGACAACGGATGGACACTCGACCTCGGCATCGACCGCTGCCTCACCATCCGACGGCCAGACCCACCTCGTCGGCGAACCCGATGAGCCGCCCCGACGCACCGACCGCCGACAACCCGCAACGCGCCGCCCGACCACCTTCCAGCCGAGGTACCGCATTCAGCGGTCGCGCACGTGCACGCGGCGGTGCAGCCGAAACACCCCATTCAGCGGTCGCGCACGTGCACGCGGCGGTGCTCGTCGACGCGGAAGCCCTCGGCCTCGAGCAGCGGAGCCTGGACGGCCACGAGGTCGCGATACAGCCGACCCTCGGCCGGCACCACCCGCCACCACGGCAGGTCGGGCACGGCACGCAGCACGTTCGCGACCGCCTGCCCACCGCCGGGCCGACCCAACTCGTCGGCGAGCTCGCCGAAGGTGACGAGTTCGCCGGGGGCCAGTGCGCTCACCGCGTCGATCACGGCCTGCTGGAACGGCGTCGGCTCGTGGCCGTCGCGCCACGGGGCGGCGTTCGGGTGCGGTGGCGACTCGTCATGCGACACCGTCCTCACCTACCACGCCGAGCGCCGCACCGTCCATCCGCTCGGCCATCCGGTCGGCCGTCCGCTCGGCCATCCGGTCGGCCGTCCGGTCGGCCACCCGGGCATGACAGTCCGACGATCGCGGCGTACCGTGGAGCCATGGCGATGACCGACGACACGACGATCACGGGGACGCGCACGATCGACGGGGTCGAGCTCACCCCGAAGACCGACTTGCAGATCGCGACCCCGCCCACCTTCGACACCGTCGAGGAGGAACGGCTCCACCGCAAGCAGAAGCTGGCGGGCGCGCTGCGCATCTTCGGCCGCTACGGCTTCAGCGAGGGCGTCGCCGGGCACATCACCGTGCGCGACCCCGAGTATCCCGACACGTTCTGGGTCAACCCGCTCGGCATGAGCTTCCGCCACATCCGGGTGTCCGACCTCATCCTGTGCGACCACCAGGGCAACGTCGTCTACGGCAACCACCACGTCAACCGCGCCGCGTACGTGCTCCACTCGGCCATCCACCAGGCCCGCCCCGACGTCGTGGCCGCCGCTCACTCGCACTCGCCGTACGGCAAGTCGTTCAGCTCGCTCGGCATCCCGCTCGCACCGCTGACGCAGGACGCGTGTGCGTTCTACGGTGACCACGTGGTCATCAGCGAGCAGGGTGGCGCCGTCGTGTTCGAGGAAGAGGCCGGCCACGAGTTCGCCTCGAAGTTCCCGTCCGGCAAGGCGGCGATCCATCAGAACCACGGCCTGTTCACGGTCGGCACGACCGTCGACGAGGCCTGCTGGTGGTTCTGCACGATGGAGCGGTCGTGCCAGGCCCAGCTGATGGCGATGGCCGCCGGCGACCCGATCGAGATCCGCCACGAGTACGCCCAGTACACCGCCGACCAGACCGGCGGCCACTTCACCGGGTGGTTCCAGTTCCAGCCGCTGTGGGACGAGATCTGCCGCACCGACCCCGACCTGTTCGACTGAGCATCACCCCGGGCGCCGAGGAGCGAGCGGCACTGCTCGCCGCCCTGCAGCGGGCGCGAGCGCGCGAACGCACGCTCGGGCAGCGGACCCGGGTCGCGCAACGCGCCGTCGGCGCGATCGCCGGTATCGCGACCTTCGTCGCCATCCGGTGGGCCACGTCCGGCGGCCTCGGTGTCATCGTGCTCGGCGTCAGTTCGCTGCTGTTCACGGCGATCGTCGCCGCCTTCGTCGGCCTCGTCGCCGCCGCCTCGACCGAGGTGTTCGCGAAGCGTTGGACGATGCCGGCACGCCGCGCTCGCGCACACGCCGAGTCGGCGCTCTGGGCGCACGATGCCACCCACGGTCGCCGCTGGTGACCTGACCGAGCGTCCCGAACGGGCGATCGTCGCATCGGTGTGGCAGAGTTCGCCGCCATGGGTGCCTTCCGCGTCACGTATGCGACCATGTCGGCCGACGATGCCGAGCTGCAGGCGGCGTACACCGCCGCCTCGGCTGCCGTCCGCGACGACGAGCTGGGCGGGATGCACCCGCTCTGGATCGGCGACGAGGAACGGTTCGGGCCGACGTTCACGACCGTGTCACCGGTCGACACCTCGGTGGTCGTCGGCGAGTTCACGATCGCCGACGGCGACGACGTCGGCGACGCCGTGCTCGCCGCTCGCGCCTCCCAACCGCGCTGGGCCGCGATGCCCTGGCAGGAGCGCTGCGACATCCTCGACCGCGCCGCCGACCTGATCAGCGAGCGATCGATCCGCGACGGTGCGGCCCTGTCGTGGGAGAACGGCAAGACACGACTCGAGGCGATCGGCGAGGTCGAGGAGACGGCCGACCTCATCCGGTACTACACCCACGCGATGCGTGAGCACGACGGCTTCGTCGCGCCGATGCAGCGCTTCCACGATCTCGAGGTCACGACCGACGTGATGCGGCCGTACGGCGTGTGGGCGGTGATCGGCCCGTTCAACTACCCGAACGCCCTGATCGGTGGTCCTGCCGGCGCTGCGCTCGTCGCAGGCAACACGGTCGTCGCCAAGCCGTCGGAGATCGGCTCGCTGTCGGGGCACCTGGTGATGCGGGCACTCACCGACGCCGGTGTCCCCCGGGGCGTCGTCAACATCGTCACCGGCGGCGGTGACGTCGGCGCCGCGCTCGTCAACCACGCCGGCGTCGACGGCGTCACCTTCACCGGGTCGAGCGCGGTCGGCACCCAGATCCTGTCGACGTTCTCGTCGGCGTACCCCAAGCCGGCGATCTGCGAGATGGGCGGCAAGAACCCCGTGATCGTCGACGCCAGCGCCGACCTCGACCTGGCCGTCGAGGGCGTGGCCCGCAGTGCGTTCGGCTTCGCCGGCCAGAAGTGCTCGGCGGCATCTCGGGTCTTCGTCGACGCCTCGATCGCCGAC
>JAUHYJ010000540.1 GCA_030425785.1 Acidimicrobiia bacterium
GATGTCGCCGTCGATGCCGAGCAGCTTCTCGGTCGCCATCGAGAACGCCAGCTCGTTGTTGAACGGCGACAGGTAGTCCATGCGCGTGACGTTGGTGCCGCCCTGCATGAACGTGAGCTGCTCGCCGGTCTTCTCCATGCCGGTGTGCAGGTAGCCGATGATCGGCTTGCACCGCAGCACCGTCTCGCCCTGCAGTTCGAGCATGAGGCGCAGCACGCCGTGCGTCGACGGGTGCTGGGGCCCCATGTTGATGACCATCGTCTGGTCCTCGTCGGGGTCGTCGGGGAGGTCGCCGAGCATCGCCGCCTCGGCTTCGCTCATGCGCAGCACCGACCCGACCTCGCGCATGAGCTCGCGCGCCGTCGTCTCCGAGCGCGGCTTCATCTCCTGCGAGCCGGCATCCGTCTGCGACACGTTCGCCGACGACCAGTTCTCCGTGGCGGTCATGCGAGCCTCCGATCAACGGAGCAAGCGCCGCCGGGGCGGGCGTCAGCGAGCGCCAGCGAGCCCGCCCGCACGGAGGGAGCGGCCGAAGTGAGCGCCAGCGAACGGCGGCCAGTCCCGACCATCGATGAAGTGAGCGCCAGCGAACGGAGCCCAGTCCCGACCATCATGAGGGACTCCCCTTGAACTGGACCGGGATGCGGCCGACGTCGTAGTCCTTGCGGAGGGGATGGCCGATCCAGTCCTCGGGCATGAGGATGCGGGTCATGTCGGGGTGGTCGGTGAACGTGACGCCGAACATGTCGAAGGTTTCGCGCTCGAACGCCTCGGCGCCCGGGTGGAGGTCGAACAGCGACGGCAGGGTGGCGTCGTGCTCGGGCACCTGGACACGGATGCGGATGCGACGACGGTTCGCCAGGTCGAGCAGGTTGACGACGACCTCGAACCGCTCGGCGGTGACGCCGGCCGGCAGCGGTCGGTCCATGTACTCGAGGTAGTCGACGCCGCACAGGTCGACGACCATGACGTAGCCGTCGTCGGCGAGCGCCTTGGCGAGGTCGAGGTACTGCTCGCGCGTCGGGAACACGACGGTCTGGCCGTGGCTGTCGCCGACGACGCACCCGTGCAGCAACTCGGGCTCGGTCGACTCGGCCTCGGTTTCGGGCGCGTCGGTGGTGTCGGTCTCAGACATGGCGGGTCACTTGGTGCCGAGCAGGACGGGGACGTCGGTGGCGGGGATCTCCTGGACGTGGAGACCGGCGCCCGCCCCGGTGGCGGCGCGACGCTTGAGGATCTCGCCGTCCTCGATCTTCTGATGGAGCGTCTCGATCGCATGGATGAGCGTCTCGGGGGTCGGCGGGCACCCCGGTGCGTACACGTCGACCGGCACGATCTGATCGACGCCCTGGACGAGGGCGTAGTTGTTGAACATGCCGCCCGTGCTCGCGCACACGCCCATGGAGATGACCCACTTGGGTTCCATCATCTGGTCGTACACCTGACGCAGCACCGGCGCCATCTTCTGGCTGACGCGGCCGGCGACGATCATGAGGTCGGCCTGGCGCGGCGAGGCGCGGAACACCTCCATGCCGAACCGTGAGATGTCGTAGTGCGCCGCCCCGGTCGCCATCATCTCGATCGCGCAGCAGGCGAGCCCGAACGAGGCCGGCCACGACGAACGAGAACGCGCCCAGTTGACGAGATCCTCGAGCTTGCCGGTGATCGCGTTGTGTCCCAACCCGCCGATGCCATCGGCGAGTACGTCGTCGACGAGACCCATGTCGTGCTCCCTATGCGGCTTCGTTCTCGGATGGTTCGGTCTCCGCTCCCCCAGCGGTCACAGTATCGATGCGGCCCTCGAGTCCAACCCGACGAATCGTCGAATCGGCCGTGCGAGCCGGCGTCACCATCGCGGCGTCGGCCTCGAGATTCCGGTAACGGTGCAGCGGGCCCCACTCGAGTCCGCCGCGCGCCACCTCGTACACGAAGGTCAGGAAGAAGATCAGCGAAAAGACCGCGATCGACCAGAACCCGAACTGCCCGAGCGCGCCGGCCTCGACCGCGTACGGGTAGAGGAACACGATCTCGATGTCGAACATGATGAAGAGCATGGCCACGATGTAGAAGCTGACCGGGAACCGGTCGGGCGGTTCGCGCGATGGCACGATGCCGCACTCGTACGGGGCCTCCTTGGCCGCCGACGGCCGACGTGGCGCCAGCAATCGGGATGCGACGAAGCTGAGACCACCGAAGGCGATGGCGAGTGCCATCAGCACGACGAGCGGCAGGTACTGGCCCATCAGGCGGCCGCGATCGCCTTCCGCTGGAGGTTCTCGGCGACGAACCGGTCGCGGCGGTGCAGCAACCAGCACAGGGCGAGGAACGAGATCGTCGAGCCGATCGTGATGTACGCCGCCGGCTCACGCAGCGAGCCGAGGTCGCGGATCATGTAGACGTACTGGCGCTGCCGCGACTCGTCGATCTCGGGCGGGGTCGGGGCACGTCCGGGCTCGGTGAGCAGCGGTTCGTACGGGGCGACCTCGACGAGGGTGTAGTACGGCTTGTGGAAGAAGGCGATCTGGTCGAACTCGCCGTTGCGGCCGAGCTTGGGCCACGCCGACTCGGCCGGCGGGTCGATCTCGTAGACGGCCGTCACGGCGTACGCGCCCGCCTCGAGCGCGCCTTCCTCCTCGAGGTAGACCTCGGCCGACGCCTGGGCCTGACCGAACTCGGGTGCCGAGGTGGCGACCTCGGACCAGCCCTGCTCGAGGATCTGCTGTCGGACGGCTTCGGACGTCTCGGCCGGGCCTGCGTCAGCGGGGAAGTCGGACGGCTCCTCGAGCACGCCGGCAGTGTGCAGCAGCTCGGCCTCCTGGATGACGGTGCGACCCTGGACCGGCTCCCACGAGGCGTCGTCGCCCTTCAGGCCGATGCCGTAGATCCACCAGATCCCGCCCATGATCGCCATCCAACCCATGAGGCCGGTGAGCGTCACGATGAAGCCGAGACGGGCACCCAGGTTGGTCCCCAAGATGAGGTAGACGGACCCCATCCAGACCGCCGTGCCGATGAGCACGGTGAGGACGCCGCGCAGTTCCGGTTCCCAACCGACGGCGAGCAAGGTCGACAGCATCACAAACTCCGCACGTATTCGACGATCGCTTCGATCTGTTCATCGGTCAGCATCGACCCGAAGCCGGGCATCCTGCCCGAGCCCTGGCCCTGGATGCCGTAGCGGG
>JAUHYJ010000012.1 GCA_030425785.1 Acidimicrobiia bacterium
GACCTGGTTGACCACGTCGAGCGTCGACATCGCGAGGCCGGCGCCGTTGGCGATGATGCCGACGGTGCCGTCGAGACCGATGTACTGCAGGTCCTTCTCGGCCGCCATCTTCTCGCGGTCGTCCATCTCGGTGAGGCCCTTGAAGTCCTCCCATTCGGGGTGGCGGAACTCGGCGTTGCCGTCGAGGGTGACCTTGGCGTCGAGGGCGTGCACCTCACCGGTCGGCTTCAGGATCAGCGGGTTGATCTCGGCCAGGTCGCAGTCACCCTTGGTGAAGCACTCGTAGAGCTTCACGAGGATGTCGGCGGCACCGTCGAGCGCCCGCTCGGACAGCTTCGCGTCGACGGCCGCCTGACGAGCCGTGGCCAGGTCGAGCCCGGCGACCGGATCGATGTGCAGCTTCACGATCGCGTCGGGATTCGACTCGGCGACCGCCTCGATCTCGACGCCGCCCTCGGCCGACAGCATCAGCAGGTGTTGCTTGGCGGCTCGATCGAGCGTGAACGAGGCGTAGTACTCCTCGTCGATGTCGGACGCGTGCTCGACCCAGAGCCGTCGCACGACGTGACCCTTGATGTCCATCCCGAGGATGTTGCCCGCGTGCTCGCGCACCTCGTCGGCGTCGTTGGCGAGCTTGATGCCACCGGCCTTGCCACGCCCACCGACCTGCACCTGGGCCTTGACGACGACGGGATACCCCGCGCCCTCGGCGGCGGCGACGGCCTCGTCGACCGTGTCGGCGGGTGCACCCGGGCTGACCGGGATGCCATAGCGGGCGAAGTACTGCTTGCCCTGATATTCGAACAGGTCCACGTGGGATCAGTCCTCTCTCGTCGTTCGTCTCGGTGTGCGGGGCGTGGTGGTGGGGCGGGTGGTCGTGTGGCTGGTGGAGGTCATGTCGTCAGGCGTCGGCGTGGCTGCGCTCATCGAGGGTCTGTTCGAGCCAGCCGCTGATCGCACGGAGCGATGCGCCGGGCTGGAAGATCTCGGCGATCCCTTGCGCTTTCAACACCCGGACGTCGGCATCGGGGATCACACCACCGCCGAAGACCAACACGTCCTCGAGGCCCCGGGCGGCGAGTTCGGCGACGACACGCGGGAACAGGGTGTTGTGCGCGCCCGAGAGCAACGACAGGCCGACGGCGTCGGCGTCCTCCTGCAGTGCCGCCTCGGCGATCTGTTCGGGCGTCTGGTGCAGACCGGTGTAGATGACCTCGAAGCCGTGGTCGCGCAATGCCCTCGTGATCGTCTTCGCGCCGCGGTCGTGACCGTCGAGCCCCGGCTTGGCGACGATGACGCGATAGGTGCGCTCCACAGATCAGGCACCCTATTCGCTCCGGCGGACACGCCACCAACCGCAGGTCCGGCCCTCAACGTGTCGCAGCGCGGGTCGCGGCAGCCGACCGGGAGGGCACCGATCCGAACGGCGTGTTTCGGCGGCACACTGTCGGGGTGCGTCTGCCCACCCTGCGCTCACCGTTCGCCCGGGCCGTGGTCCCGGTGCTCGGTGGCGCCGCCGTGATCGCCGTGATCGGGCTGTTCACGTGGGCGATGGCCGCCTACATCTCCGGCGGCAGCGGTCAGACGAGCGAGCGTCTGGCGCCGAGCACCTGGACGGTCGGGCCGGTCGAGTCGCTCGCCGAGTCGGTGGCCGAGGACGGACCGCTGCTGATCCCCGAACTCGGCACGGCGATCGGCACGCGGTCGATCGTCATCGACCACCAGGGGCAGGTCCCCACCGACGGCTGGCGCGTGTACTGGGCCTATCCGGCCGACCGGCCGCCCACCTGCGTGGTCGAGCAGGTCGTCGGCACCCGCGAGTTCGTCGACTGCGAGGGCCGGACCATCGACGTCGCCGCGCTGTCCCCGCCCGACGACGGGGTGTTCCCGCGCGTCGACGACCGCACGACGCTCGTCATCGACTTGCGCGGCGCCACGGCGGCCGGCGGCGCCTGACGGCCCTCGCGCCGAGATCGCCCGGACGGGCAGGGGTCAGCGACGACATGGCCGCGACGGGCGCCGAACCGTAGAATTCGTACGATTCCGGACGCTTCCGGCCGATACACAGGTACATGCAGGCTGACGAGACGCCCCGCGCGCTTCCCCCACTCCGGTTCGAGCCGCCACACGCGCCGGCGTGGACGCTCGCCCGACCACGGCTGCTCCGGCAGCTCGGCGAACGCTTCGACGTCCGCGTCGTCACCGTGGTCGGCGGCGGCGGGTTCGGCAAGTCGACCCTGCTGTCGCACGCGATCGCCGAGAACGCTCTCTCCCCGACGGGCCGGGACGCGTGGCTGCGCGTGGTCGAGGCCGATCGGGCTCCCGATCACCTCCTGTCGGGGCTGCTGCGCACGTTGACCGACCCGTACGCCGACGTCCCGGCGGTCGCGTCGGTCGACGACGTGCTGGATGCAGCGTGGGCATGGGCTCCCGAACGGGTCGCGATCGTCCTGGACGACACCCACCGGCTCGGCGACGACGCACCGACGTGGGCCACCCTCGGCGAGCTCGTGGAGCGGCTCCCGGCGAACGCGTCCATGGTGCTCGCCGGCCGACGACGACCCCGTCTCAAGCTCGCCCACCTCCGCGGCGAGGGCGCCTGGATCGAGATCGACGAGGCCGACCTCGCCTACACCCACGACGAGGCAGCGGCCGTCGCGGAACGGCTCGGTGGCGACGGGGCCGACGCGGTGGCTGCCTGGCCCGCCCTGACCACGCTGCAGTGCCGCGCCGGCACGACGTCGAGCATCGAGTACCTGTGGGAGCAGGTCATCGACGGTCTCGAACCGGCGCGTCGCGAGCTGCTCGCCACAGTGGCACCGTTCTCGTCGATCAACGACAAGCTGCTGGACGCGATCGCTCCGGGTACGGGCGCCCGGGCCGCCGAGCTCGTCGCCGGCCTGCCGCTCGTCGAGTCCGACGACCACGACTCGTTCCGGCTCCACGATCTCTGGGCGACCGCACTCGCGGGCGAGGCCGATCCCGACGAGCGACGGCACGCCGCGCGTCGCGCCGGCGAGCACCTGCTCGAGATCGGCGAACTGGTTCCGGCCGCCGAGGCGTTCGCGATCGCGAACGACGACGACCGGCTGGCCGAGGTCGTGCGGCGCGCGTCGGCCCAACCGCTCGGCAGCGCCCTGGACACCGCCGAGGCGGCGGCGCTGCTCGAGCTGCTCCCGCGCCCACTGCTCGAGTCGGCGTCGGGCGAGCTGTTGCGGGCGGCCCGCCTGTTCGCGACCCAGCCGAACCTGTGCGTCGACGCCTACCGGTCGGCGTTGGCCATGGCCCAGGCGGCCGGCAACGACGAGGATGCGGTCGTCGCGCACTGGCGCATCGCACAGATCGCGACCGCCGTCGGGCCCGACGCGGCGACGATCCCGCCCGACCTCGCACGGCTCGCCGGCCACGGCCACCCGCTCGCGATCTCGGCGTGCGCCATGATCCGGTCCCACGGCGCAGCGCTGCGCGGCGACGTCCAGGCCGCACTCGCCGAGGTCGACAACTACGAGATCCCCGACGCCGAGTCGCGTCGCGGCTCGATCGCGAGTCGACTCCTCGCGCTCGGCCGCCCCGAGATGGTGACGGCACATCTCGACGCCGTCCTCGCCGACGGGGTGAGCGATCCCCTGGCTGCGCAGGCGATCTGGTTCCGCGGCGACATCTCACCCGACGACGCCTGGCCGATCGCTCGCGACCTGCCCGACGCATATGCACGCCGCAACATGAAGACGGTGCAGCTCGCGCTCACCAGCATCGTGGCGCAGGTCGGCGCCGTCGCCGGCGACCTCGTCGGCGCACGCCGGTTGGTCGACGCCGCGATCGACCTGTGCGACTATGTGCCGTTCGACGACCGGATGTTCGCGCTGGCGGCCAGGGCGATGCTGCTCGCCTGCGAGGGCGACGAGCCGGGCGTCGTGGCGACCGTCGACGAGCTCGAGCGCCTCCACCCGGTGCTGCCGTTCCCGGCGTGGCCGTACATGTCGATCCTGACGTCGCTGCGCGCCCTGGTGCCCGGCTGTGAGGCGCTCGACGACGCCGACCTCGGCCCGTCGATGTCGACGGCGGTCGCCGCAGGCGCAGCGGTCCGCCGTCTGCGCGACCGCGGCGACGCCGCGGCGGCGGCGGCGCTGCCGTGGTCGCAGCTCGACCTGCTGCGCGTCCACGTGCCGCCGCCGATGCTGACCGAGCTGGCCGTCGCCGCTGCGGCGACGGTCCCGGCCGCCCGCAGCGCGCTCGACATCGTTCCCGGCTCGGCGGCCCGCATCCACGCCCTGGCCGACGCGGGCAACGAGCCCACCAGCAGCGCCGCGCGGGCACTGGTGCCGCACTTCCCACTCCGGCCGAAGCACCCGCTCACCGTCACGACGTTCGGGCGGTTCGCGATCACGGCTCCGGACGGCCGCATCCTCGTCGGTGACCAGACACGTGGCCGGGTGCGCGACCTGCTCGTTCGCGTCGTGCTCGCCGGCACGGTCGACCGCCAGCGCGTCGCGGAGGAGATGTGGCCCGACCTCGAGATGGCCAAGGCACGCGACAACCTGCGCGCCACGTTGCGGCACGCCGTGCGGGAGCTCGAGGTGGCGGGCGAGCGCGCCTACCTCAACGTGACCGATCAGTCGATCACGCTGCCGCACGATCTGCTCGACGTCGACCGTGACCGGTTCGATCGAGCGGTCGAGACGGCGCTGGCCGCCGACCGGAGCGCGAACCCGTCAGCGGCGCTCGAGCGCTACCTCGAGGCGATCTCGCTCGCGAGCGGCGAGTACTTGCCCGGCCACGACGGTGACGACGTGCGGTTCGAACGACTCCGACTGGCCTCGCTCGCGCACGCCGCCACCTGCCGTGCGGCCGAGCTGCTGCTCGCCAAGGGTGAACCCGAGTGGTCGCTCGAACTCGCGAGCCGCGGGCTGCGCGCCGACAGCCTGTCCGAACGCGCCGCACGGGCGGCGATCGGCTGCCATCTCACGCTCGGTTCACCGGCCGCCGCCCGCGGCGTCGCGTGCGAGCTGCTCGGCGAACTGCGCCGTGCCGGCCTGACTCCCGCGCCGGACACGATGGCGGTGTGTGCCCGAGCGGGCGTGCGGCCCGACACCTGACCGATCAAACCGGCTGCACGACATCGAGCAGCCGCTCGACGAACAGACCGATGTGCACCCGAGCGGACGTACGACCCCTGACCGATCAAGCCGGCTGCACGACATCGAGCAGCCGCTCGACGAACAGGTCGGTGTGCTCGTCGAGCCGGTCGCGTCGCAGCTCGAGCCCGCCCGCGACGTCGGCACCGGTCTGACGCACGGCGTCGGTGAGCTTGTCGATGCTCTTGCCGGCGTGCAGGGCGAACGTGAGGAAGCAGGCCGCCTTCTTGCCGCGCATCGTCGGCAGGTTGGCGATGTTGCCGGCGGCGAAGGGCGCCTGCCCGACGACGAACAGCCCGTGCGTCCACGTGCCGACGAGCACCAGGTCGGCGCGCTGGATCGACGACAGGTCGGGGTGGCCGACCTTCGACATGCCGGTGATCGTCCACCGTTCCTGCTGGAGCTTGTCGGCGATCAGGTCGGCCGCCTTCCAGGTGTTGCCGGTGAGGCTCTCGACGAGCAGTGCTGCCTTCATCGGCTGCGATTCTGCCAGATCGAGCACGGCCCCGTCATCAACGAACGTCTCCCGGTGGCGCGACGACGGGACCGAGGTCATGATGACATGCGTGATCGTCGTCGCCTACCGTCGGTGCATGGGGAAGATCGTGGTCGCCGGCACCTGTGCCACGCGGCTCCTGAGCGAGGGGATGGCATGACGATTGCACTGGTCCACGGCAACCCGGAGGTCGCGACGATCTGGGACGACCTGCGCGCCGTGCTCGGTCGCGACGACGTGGTCGCACTGTCGCCGCCCGGCTTCGGCGGGCCGATCCCCGACGGGTTCGGCTCGACGGCTCCCGAGTACGCAGAGTGGCTCGTCGCTGCCGTCCGGTCACTGCCCCAGCCAGTCCACCTGATCGGCCACGACTGGGGCGGCGGACACGTGATCAACGCCATGCTGCTGCGTCCGGACGTCGCGGCGTCCGTCACCACCGACATCGCCGGCTGCTACGCACCCGGCTACGCGTGGCACGACATGGCGCAGGTGTGGCGGACACCCGGCGCCGGCGAGGAGGCGATCGCGGCGATGGCGTCGCTCCCGGTCGACGAACGGGTCGACATGTACGAAGGTCTCGGCATGTCGCCCGCGGCGGCGCGTGCTTGCGCCGGCGAGGTCGACCGGATGGGGCCCAGCATCCTGGCGCTCTATCGCTCGAACGACGAGGCGGCGTTCGTGCGCGCGTCGAACGAGGTCGTGGGCCTCGCCGATCGACCCGAGCTGCACGTGATCATCGCGACCGAGGACGGCTACACCGGCGGCCCCGACCAGGCGGCGCTCACCGCCGACGCCTGGGGTGCGACGATCCACCGGCTCGACGGCCTCGGCCACTGGTGGATGATGCAGGACCCCGAACGCGCGGCCGCCGTCGTGCGGGCGATCGCCGGCGACTGACCGTCACCCCGACTCGGAGATCGCCACGAGCCGGGCGAGGCGTTCGGCGACGAGCGCGTCGGTGCGGTCGCCTTCTGACTCGAGCGCTTCGCGCCACACCGCCCGGCCGACCATGAAGCCGTCACAGCCGGCGTCGACCGCCTCGGCGAACTGATCGGCGAATTCGTCGAAGCCGACGCCCCACGACAGCAACGCCCAGGGCGTGCCGGCGCAGGCGGCGTGCAGTTCGGCACACGCGCCGGCGCCGGGAAACGGCAGCTTGAGGACCATCGGGCCGAACGAACCGAGGCGGTCGGCCGCGCCCACGACCGCAGCCAGGCGCTCGCGAGGATCGGCGACGTCGAACGGCACCGGTTCGACGAACAGGGGCAGGCCCAGGTCGGCGCAGGCCTCGACCGAGCGCCGGACGAGCTGTTCCTGGCGACGGGCGAGTTCGGAGTCGTCGGGGCGATAGAGCACGAGCAACTTGGCGGCGTCGGCGCCGGATGCGGCGAGCTGGGTCGGGTCCCAGCCGTCGAGCCAGCGGTTGCCGAGCGACGGGTCGGCGTCGTAGCCCTGCGCCTCGAGCGCGCAGATCACGCCGACGCCGCGGGCGACCGTGCCGTCCGCGAACCGCGGCCACGTCCATTCCGGTTCGAGCATCACACCACTGCAGTACGGCGTCGCCGCGGCGAGCACCCGCCGCTTGAAGGCGCGGATGTCATCGACCGTCGCCGACGCACCGATGCGTTCGAGCTCGCGCTGGAGCGAATCCCGGTGATCGAGTGCGATCACGTGGAACCGCCCCGCCGGCGTCGTCAACCGCTGGAGCCGGCGCCGAACGCCCGGTGCGGTCGGGGCGCTCACGGCGCGGCGTCGGGGTGCACGACGGGCAGCTCCCACTCGCCGGCACCCCAGTCCGACTCGATCCAGGTGTGGTCGCTGTGGAAGCAGGGTGGTGTCGCTCGCTCGTCACCGACCAGGTCGCCGGCGAGGTAGTTGAGGAAGTACATGTTCGACCCCGGGCAGGCGACCGACGAGTGGTAGCCGCCGGGGACGAGCGCGGCGTCACCGTCACCGCCGGTCACGACCTCGTCGTAGGCGGCGCCACCGTCACGGTCGTCGGAGAAGTTCCGGTGCATCCAGAACCCCTCGGGCCGATCGAGCCGGAAGTAGTACACCTCCTCGAGGTACGGGCTGCCCTCACGTCCGTCGTGCCGGTGCGGCGGCCACCCCGACCAGGTGCCGCGCGGGACGTACACCTCGTACAGGATCAGCCGTTCCGCTTCGATCGGCGGCGCGAGCGTGTGGTTCACCTGCCGGAGCGCAGCACCGCCACCGCGCACCTCGGAGCGGATCCGGGACGGTTGGATCAGCCGTGCCGGGTAGCGACCCTCCGCCGGTGCCGACCCGATCGCCAGCAGTGCGTCGGACACGGCCGTGATCTCGATCGGGGTGCCGGGCGGTGCGTAGCCGACCGGGGCCAGCTCGGTGAACACCGATGCCCGCGTGACGCGGTGGGTCGTGTCCCCGAGCCGGAGGTCGGCGGTGCCGGAGAGTGGCACCACGGCCGTCTCACGGTCGGCCTCGAGCACCTCGGTCCGCTCGCCTGCGGCGAGCGCCACGACGCGGAAGGCGAGGAACCGCCATCCGGCCGACTCCGGTGTGACGACGACGCGATGACGTCCGTGGGCGGCAGCGCTGGTCGGTGACGGTTCGGTCATGGCGTCGTGTCTCCTTCGCCCGCGGGCTCGCCGGCCGCAGCGGTCAGTTCGTCGAGGGTGGGCATGTCGTCGGCGCACCGCAGTCGCGACGCCACGATCGCACCAGCGACGTTGCCGAGTCGAACCGCCTCGACCGCTGACGCGCCGACCAGCAATCCGTGGCAGAACGCGCCACCGAACGCGTCGCCGGCACCGAGACCGCAGACCACCTCGACGGGATACGGCGGCACCAGGGTGCGACCGTCGGCGTCCGCGACGAAGACCCCGTCGGCGCCGAGCTTGACGACGACCGTGTCGACGCCCCGGTCGAGCAGGCGGTCGGCAGCGGTGTCGGGATCGTCGGCGCCGACCGCGATCCGGCACTCGTCGCGGTTGCCGATCACGATCGAGAACCGGTCGAGCATCTGATCGATCGCGGCTCGTCCGGTCGCCTCGTCGGGCCAGAAGTGCGGCCGCCAGTCGAGATCGAGCACGGTGTGTGGCCGGCCTCGCCGGCGATCGAGCGCCTCGCCGACGGCTGCTCGGCTCGTCGACCAGGCGAAGCGGGACGCCGGCACCCAGAAGATGGTCGCGTCCTCGATCGGCACGTCAGCGAGATCGCCGGCGGACAGGTGCACATCGGGTGCGTCGGGGTAGCGGTAGAAGATGATGTTCGGCGTCTCGACCGGGTCGAGCTCCGCGAACGCCAGCGGCGTCGGCAGCGTCGGGTGGGTCGAGACCCACGTCGTGTCGACACCGAAGCGGTGCTCGAGCGCATGGCGCACGTCGAGCCCGAACGCGTCGTCGCCCACCTTGGTGACGAAGGCGACCCGGTGGCCGAGCCGGGCGGCGGCGACGGCGACGTTCGCGGCCGTGCCACCGATCGACTTCTGGAGGCTCGTGACGCCCCACATCGGGCCGGGCTGTTCCGGGTACAGATCGACGCTGACGCGCCCGATCGTGATCAGCTCCGGCACCCCCACGGCGCCCAACCTAGACCGCGCATCGCGATCGGGCACGTGCCGCACGCAGCCACTCGCACCTGGCTCGTTGCCGTCCGCCAATATCATGATATCTTCACAGATGTGCAGGTATTGATCCCCACCGCCGGCAGCGACACCCTCGCCGACACGTTCAAGCTGCTCGGCGAGCCGACCCGGGTCCGGATCCTGCTCGCGCTCGACGCCGCCGACGAGCGCTGCGTCCACGAGCTCGCCGCCGACGTCGGCGCCAGCGAGACCAAGGTGTCACAGGCGTTGCGCCTGCTGCGCACGGCCGGCATCGTCACGAACCGACGCGACGGCCGTCACGTCCACTACCGCCTCGACGACGAACACGTGAGAACGATCCTGCGGGCGGCGGCGGCACATCTCGAGGAGTGCTCGTGAGCGACCGACACGACCACCACCACGACGCCGACCACCACGACGCCGACCACCACGACGACCGACACAGCGACCGCCAGCACGATCACCAACACGGGCCGTCGCTGGCGCGAGCGGGTGAACGACACGTCCGGCCGCTCACGATCGCATTCGTCGTGATCGCGACCTTCTTCGTCGTCGAGGCGGTCGCCGGGTTCGCGACCGGTTCCCTCGCCCTGCTCTCCGACGCCGGGCACATGCTCACCGACGTGATCGGGCTCGGTATGGCGCTCGCGGCCATCCGGCTGGCGACACGATTCGAGCAACGCGAGCAGGGACACCACACCTTCGGCGTGTACCGGCTCGAGATCCTCGCCGCCTTCGTCAACGCGCTGCTGCTGTTCGGCGTGGCCGGGTGGGTCCTGGTCGAAGCGGTGCGGCGGCTGTCGGGCGACCCGGAGGTCGACAGCGGCTCGATGCTGATCGTGGCGGCCGTCGGGCTGGCGGCGAACCTGGTGGCGTTCGGCCTACTGCGCGAGGGGGCCAAGGAGTCGCTCAACGTCGAAGGCGCGTACCTCGAGGTCGTCGCCGACACCCTCGGGTCGGTCGGCGTGATCCTCGCCGCCGTCGCCGTGCGGTGGTTCGGCTGGTGGTGGGCCGACCCCGTCGTCGGTGCCTTGATCGGGCTGTGGATCCTCCCCCGGACCCTGCGGCTCGGACGAAAGGCGGTCCGTGTGCTCCTGCAGGCCGCGCCGGCCGGGTTCGAGCTCGACCGCCTGCGCGCCGACCTGGCCTCGATCGACGGCGTCGTCGACGTCCACGATCTGCACGTCTGGACGCTGACCTCGGACATGGACGCGGCGTCTGCGCACCTGGTGGCAGCGACGGGCACCGACCACCACGCCGTGCTCGATGAGGCGCGGGCGATCCTCTCCGAGCGGTACCGCGTCGATCACGGCACCTTTCAGGTCGAGCCCGACACGCACGAGGGCTGTCACGAGATCACCTGGTGATCTCGCGGCGCACCGCGCCCGAGGGGGTCAGAGCTTCTTCAGCGGGGCCCAGGCGAGCGCGAGATGCTTCTGGCCGACGCCGGCGAAGTTGATGACCGCCTCGGCCTTGTCGCCGCTGCCGGAGATGTCGATGATCACGCCCTCGCCGAACGCCGGGTGCGCGACGTCGTCGCCGACCCGCAGACCGAGCTCTTGTGAGTTCGAGGGTGCCGGCGTGTTGCGCGACCGCATCGCCGACTCGACCACCCGGTCGCGGTGGGCGTCCTGCGCCTCGCGAGCGGCGGCCGGGTCGGCGCGTCGCCGCCGATAGGGCGGCGGGTCGCCGTCGTACGGCCGCTCGTCGCGATGGCGATAGCTCTGACGGCCGTACGTGCTGCGCCCGCTGACGTTGCCCTTCTGGTCGACCAGATCGTCGGGGATCTCGTCGAGGAACCGCGACGGCGGGTTGTACTGGGTGTTGCCGAACAGCATCCGGCTCCAGGCGTGCGAGATGAACAGCCGGCGCATCGCTCGGGTGATGCCCACGTAGGCGAGGCGCCGCTCCTCCTCCATCTCGTCGGGCTCGGTGAGCGCCCGGTTGTGCGGGAACACGCCCTCCTCGACGCCGACGATGAACACCGCCGGGAACTCGAGCCCCTTCGCGGAGTGGAGCGTCATCAGCACGACCTGGTCGTCGTCGTCCAGCTCGTCGGTGTCGGCCACGAGGCTGACCTGTTCGAGGAACTCCTCCATGACCGTGAACTCGCGGGCCGAGCCGACGAGTTCGCCGAGGTTCTCGATCCGGCCGTGGGCCTCGACCGTGTCCTCGGCCTCGAGCTCGGCGAGGTAGCCGGAGTCATCGAGGCACGCCTGCAGCAGGTCGCCGGGGCCGACGCCGTCGCTGTTCGCCATGTCGCCGAGCCGATCGACGAGTTCGACGAAGTTGGCGAGGCCGCGCCGGGCCGGCCCGCTGACGCCGGCGTCCTCGGCGTGGCGCATCGCCTCGGCGAACGGCAGGCCCATCTCGTTGGCGTAGTCGTCGAGCCGGCTGACGCTCGTGTCGCCGATGCCGCGTTTGGGCACGTTGAGGATCCGCTTGACCGACACTTCGTCGAGCGGGTTGAGCGCAGCCCGTAGGTAGGCCATCGCGTCCTTGATCTCGCGGCGGTCGTAGAAGCGGGTGCCGCCGACGACCTTGTACGGCACACCCATCCGCATGAACGCTTCTTCGATGACGCGCGCCTGGGCGTTGGTGCGGTAGAGCACCGCCATCTCGCGCCAATTCATCGCGTCGTCGCGGTGCAGCTGCTGGGCGGTGCCGGCGACCCACATCGCCTCGTCGCCCTCGTCCTCCGCGTGATATCGGACGATGCGGTCGCCACCACCGACGTCGGTCCAGAGGCTCTTCGGCTTGCGTTCGACGTTGTGGTCGATCACCGCGTTGGCCGCGTCGAGGATCGTCTGCGTCGACCGGTAGTTCTGGTCGAGCACGATCGTCGTGACGCCCTGACCGGAGCTGTCGAACGCGTCCTCGAACTGCAGGATGTTCCGGAAGTCGGCGCCGCGGAACTTGTAGACACTTTGATCGGTGTCGCCCACCACGGTGACCTGGCCGTGTTCGCCGGCGAGCAGCAGGACGATCTCGTTCTGGGCCTGGTTCGTGTCCTGGTACTCGTCGACCAGGACGTGCCGGAACCGCTGCCGGTAGTGGTCGAGCACGTCGGGGTGCTCGCGGAACAGCCGGACGACGTTGCCGAGCAGGTCGTCGAAGTCCATCGCGCCGGCTTTGAGCAGGCGGGCCTGGTACTCGGCGAACACGTCCGCGTGCTTGCGGTCGAAGATGTTCTGCGCCTCGTCGCGCACCTGGTCGGGCGTCTTCAGCTCGTTCTTCCAGAGCGAGATCAGCCCGTGCACGCCCCGCGGCGTGAAGCGCTTCGCATCGAGCTGCAGGTCGCGGATGCAGTAGCCGGTCAGCCGCACGGCGTCGGCCTGGTCGTAGATCGAGAACGTGCGGGGGTACCCGATCGCCTCACCGTCGCGCCGCAAGATGCGGACGCACGCGGAGTGGAACGTCGACACCCACATCGTGCGGACCACCGGGCCGACCAGCTCGCCGACGCGCTCGCGCATCTCGGCGGCCGCCTTGTTGGTGAAGGTGATCGCCAGGATCTCGGACGGACGCACGCCCTGATCGATCAGGTGGGCGATGCGATGGGTGAGCACCCGCGTCTTGCCGGACCCGGCGCCCGCCACCACCAGGAGCGGCCCGTCGGCGTGCACGACCGCATCGAGCTGGTCGGGGTTGAGCCCCTCGGTGAACGGCGACGGCAGCCGGGAGCCGTCGTCGAACGGCCGGTCGTCGAGCTCGATCTGACCGGTCGGATCGTCGGCGTCGGAGTGCGCGAGCGTCTCGGCCGGGTGCGGGATGTCACCGGTCGGGTCGGCAGACGGCGCGGCGGGGGGTTCCGCGTCCGGGTGGTCCGAGAAGAGCGAGGGCGTGTCCGACATGACGAGCCCATCCTAGGGACGGGGTGGACGCGCCTCGGTTCGTCGTGCGTCTCAGCGGCCGGCCAGGCGGGCGACGGCGGCCATCTGTTCCCACGCCAGATCGAGCGACGGGCCGGGGAACACGTTGATGCTGCCGACGCCGGCGGCCTCCAGCGCGGCGACGTGCGCGAGCGCGTCGTCCCACGTACCGATCGCACCGATCTCACGCCACTGGTCGGCGGGCATGTCGTGCAGCGCCGTGTGGCCGCCGTCGACGACGCGAGCGTGCAGTTCGTCGAAGAACGGCAGCACCGTGAGCGACGGTCGCCGTTCGAGCACCAGGCCCGCCACGAACTCGCTCATCCAGCCGTACGCCTCGCGCCGGTCGTCGGACACGGCCATCATCGTGAACGTCACGAGCCGGAACCCGTCCGGGTCGCCGGCCTGTTCACGCGCCCAGCGCACGTATGTCGGCCCGGCACCCTCGACGAGGATCACACCGTCGGCGACCCGCCCGGCCAACGCCATCGACCTGGCCTGCTGCACACCCGCCAACACCGGCGGCACGACCGAAGGTGGCTGTTCGAGCCGCACCCCGTCGAGGTGCACGTAGGTCCCGTCGAAGGTGACGTGCTCACCGGCGAGCAACCGCCGCACGTTCGAGATGGTCTCGTCGAGCGCGGTCAGCGGCGACGCCGGGCGGACGCCCATCTGCCCCATCCACTCCTGCACGCCGTGACCGATCCCCGGCACGACCCGGCCGGGGGCGAGGTTGGCGAGCGTGGCGATCTCCATCGCCGTGAACGCCGCCGTGCGCGCCACGGCCGGCATCACGCCCAACCCGACCGTGATCCGCTCGGTCGACGCCAGCGCCGTCGCCGCGAGGCTCACCGCCGTCGTGAAGAAGCAGTCCTCGATCAGCCAGAGCTGCTCGATGCCGGCTGCCTCGACACGGCGTGCGTACTCGCCGATCGCTCCGGCCGGGAACGCCCGATCGAACACCATCCCGATCTGCGCCCGCGGGCTCGATCCGTGCTCGCTCATGACCGACCTCTCGACGAATGCGGTGTCGTGCGACTCGGTGCCGGAACCGTCTGGTCGCCTCCGGTGCCGTTCGGGCGCGTGCGAGCCCGGCGGACGGCGCTCATCGACCTGCCGACGGCGTCGCGACTCGGTGCGGTGCGCCCAACCTGCGGATGCCTCACGGCCCGTACGCGAGCGGCTCGCTGGTCGGGCCTCGCAGGAATGGATCGCTCTGCCACTGGACCGTGCCGTTGGCGCGGAGGTCGTCGAGTTCGAGGAGCGCAGCGATCGCGGTCGGCGTGGTGATCCGAGCGAGGGGCGCTCCGATGCAGTGGTGGATACCGCCGCCGAACGCGAGCTGTGGTGCCGTCGACGTGTCGACGAAGCGCCGGATGTCGAACCGTTCGGGGTCGTGGTAGGTGCTCCCGTCGCGGTTGGCGGAGCCGAGTACCACGTTGACCCGTGACCCGGCTGCGATCTTGGTGCCGGACAGTTCGACGTCCTCGCTGGTCTGCCGGGACACCATCTGGGCCGGTGCGTCGTAGCGCATCATCTCCTCGATCGCCGACGGCATCAGCGACGGGTCCGCGCGCAGCGCGGTCCGCTGGTCGCCGAACTCGAGCAGCCGCTTGATCCCGTTGCCGATCAGGAACGTCGTCGTGATGTAGCCCGCCACCGTGATGTCGTGGAACACGGCTGCGGCATTGGCCGCGGACATGTCGCCCCGCTGCACCGACGCTGCAGCGTCACCGACCATTCCCGCGACGTCGAGCCCGCTCCGGACCCGCAGGTCGATCAACCCCTCGAGATAGGCGAGGAGCGCCAGCGACACGGTGCCGCCCATCATCTTCGTGGTCATGGACGACTGGGCGTTGTGGGCAGCGAGCAGGGCACTCGTCCAGTTGACGAGTACCGGCGCCGACTGCTCGCTGGCCGTGAACCCGAGCAGCGTGTAGAGCACCCCGGACGGGATCGGGAGCGCCACCGAGGTCATCAGTTCGAAGCGCCGGGTGTTCGCGATCGTCGCCATGATCGTCTGGGTGACGCCCTCCGCCGTCGCCTGGGCCGCGGCGATGCCGTGGGTGAAGATCGGATCGACCCAGTCGCGCAAAGTCTGGTGGCGGTCGACGTTCGAGTTCATGATGCCGGTCGGCAGCGACGCCGCGACCTCGAACGGCCCGACGCTCGTGGCGGTCGGCACGGCCTGCAACTTCCCGTACACGTCGGGGTGGTTGAGCACGGTCCGAGCGTCGGCGTCGCGGAAGATCCAGTACGCGGTGTGGGCGAAGTCCGGGGCGAGGCTCACCTTCCAGACCGGTTGGTGTTCGCGGAACCAGGCGTAGACGGGAAACGGATCGGCCAGGAAGTCGATCGAGAACGGATCGAACTTCGTCGGATCGAACGTCGCCGGGTCGAACGCGGGCGTGGTCGTCTCGGTCGTGCTCACGGTCGGTACTCCCCTGTCGGTGTCGCGGGCTGGTGGTCGCGGTGGTCGATGTGGTCGATGTGGTCGATGATCCAGTCGACCACGGCCGGCGTGAGCTGGAGGTGGCGCTGATCGGACTCGGATGTCGTGTAGTCGTGGAACGGGCACACGACGGCGCCCGGGGCCGGGATCGGCGAGCGCGGATCGATCGCGAGATCGAGCGCGCTGACCGTCGGCATCGCGCAGCCGAGCTCGAGCGACGCGGTGACGCGTCCGATCCCGAGCGAGCGCACCGGTTCGACGACCAGGTCGAAGTACCGCTCGCGGGAGCCCGGCATGATCTCCCAGCAGACGGCCGAGTGGGTCGTGACGGGGCGTGGAACGGCGTCGAGCGCCCCCATCGAGGCGCCCTCGCCGATCGTGACGGTTCCATCGTCGACGAGGTGCTGCAGCACGACATCGCCGAACCCGTCCGTCTCCCACGTCATCATCGGTTCGATCGGCACCGGAACCCGCTGCGCCCCGTCGCCGGATCCGCACGCGACCGCGTACCGTCGCGGCCGCTGCGGATACCAGCCCACGTCCTCGAGATCGGCGAGGAACTGCCGTCGCGATGCCGACGGTCCGACGGTGTCACCGTCGACGTACATGGCCAGGAACTGCTGGTCGGCGGGTGCCGCCAGCACGGCGCCGGCACCAGCGAGCGCGGGGGACAACCCCGCGAGCTGCTCGCAGCACCACTGCCCCGCCACCGTCGTGTAGGCGCCGCGACCGTGCGGCGTGTCGACGCTCAGGTAGATCGCCGTGCGGTGGTCGACGCCCATCTGCTCCATCTGGGCCAGCGCGAAGCGGGTGATGAGCCCGCCCATGCTCCACCCGCTCACGACCAGCTCGTCGTCCGTGCGCGCCAGGACGTACTCGATCGCGGCGCGGACGACCGCCGCGTTCGGTTGCATGGTGTCGCTGCCCTGATCGAACCCGATCACCGCGACGTCGTGACCGGTCGAACGGAGACGCTCGAGCAGACCGTGTTGAGCGAGCATGTCGGCCAGGTAGGCGGCCGAGTGGTTGCCCGGGAAGCCCTCTGCGACGAGCACGGGAGCGCGCCACCGGTCGGCGGCCGGTGCCCCAGGTGAGGTCGCCCGGAAGCACAGCAGACGCCCGGTCCGCTCGTCGCCGTCGCAGAGCGGGACGATCTCGTCGGGCTGCACCGGCGGCGGATCGTCGACGACGCCGACCGTGCACGCAGCCGTACGCCGCACGTCTCCGACCGACGCGGCGATCGTGAGGTCGAGCGAGATCG
>JAUHYJ010000541.1 GCA_030425785.1 Acidimicrobiia bacterium
CTCAAGCGACTCAGGACACTGGCTGCGGCGTGCAGTTGTCGAAGCTGACCGCGAACCCGGGATCGCCCTCGATGATGACGTTGTTCTCGGGCTGGACGAGAGCGATCGTGTGCGACTGGCCGGGCTGGATGAAGGTCGAGCGCCACGTGTCCGTGCCGCGCTCCCATTCGATGATGAGCACGAGCCCGGTCTCGGAGGTCACCGTGCACCCGTCGATCCAGGGGCCGGCGTACGGGTACAGCTCGCTGCCGTTCGCGCCGTAGGCCGTCCGGGACGAGTTGCCCGAGCGCGCATTGCTCGAGTACGCCGCCCAGTCGGGCCACGAGATCACCGCGCCGGTCCAGTTGGGGCCCGAGCAGTTCGAGATGTTGCACTGCCAGGTCGACGCGAGCGAGGTCACGACCTCGCAGGTGAGCGGGTCGGTGCACGGCGGCTCGGCCGGCTCCGCGGGCTCGGTCAGGATGTAGGTGAACGCCGCGCCGGACTGCACGGCCACGACCTGGTTGGCCGGGACGCCGGCGACGACGTAGCGGTCGCCGGTGTTCAGGTTGGCCAGCACGGTCGACGACGTGGTCGTGGTGGACCCTGCGATCACCGCTGCGGTCCCGGACGTGATCTCGATCTCGAAACCGTTCACGGTCGGGCCGCCGGCCCACATCGGCTGGTTGGCCGTGTAGCCGAGCCGCTGCGTCGTCGGGTTGGCCGCAGCCGTCCACGCCATGGCCTGGCCGCTCGGGGACGGACCCCACGGGCACGGGCTACCGGTGCACGCGAGCGTGACGAGCACCGAGGGAGCCGAGCCGGCGGGCGGCGGCGGCGGGGGCGGGGGCGGCGGCGGAGGGGTCGGCTCGGTCAGGTCGTAGCCGAACGATCCGAGGCCCTGGATGGAGACCAGGCGCGAGCTGCTGACGCCGGTGATCGTGAACGACTGACCTGCGCTGAGATTGGCGAGCGTCGTCGAGGACGTGGTGTTCGGGTTGGCCGAGATGATCGCGGCGCTCCCGCTCGTGATGGTGATGCTCGTGCCCTGGGCGACGTTGCCGGTCACCCACATCGGCTTGTCGGCGGTGTACCCGAGGCGCTGCGTCGTCGACGTCATCGACGCTGGCCACACGAGTGCCTGCCCGCTGATCGCGGGGCCGTACGGGCACGGGCTGCCGGTGCACGTCAGCGCCACCTGCTCGGACGAGCCGGCGGCGGCGGTCGCCGTGCCGGCCGCGCCGATCGCGCCGATCGCGCCGCCGACGACGACCGCTACGGCCGTGCCGAGATGTGTGAGGATTCGCTTCACGTGGTGCCCTTCCGCCCGAGGTTCCGCGGCAGCCGGGTGCGGCGCCGCGGTGGTTGACACAACAATAACAGTACGGATCGGAAGTCGACAATGACTTTGCGATCAAGCTCGTCTGAAGCGCGTTGCGTGGTAATCCACGTGGAGTGGTCGACCGACAGCGTTCAGTGCGAATCGGGCGGGCTCAGGGCGTTTCGGCACGCTCAGCGGTCACCGACAGCACGGCGGCCACGCTCGATGGTGGTGCAAGGGTGAGCTCGGAGCCGTCGTCCGCTCGGCCGCCGTCGATCGGCGTGCCCGTGGCGGTGTACCACGTCCACGTCACCGGCGCCGCGACGAGTGACAGCGACACCTCGTCGGGCTCGGGGAGGTAGACGAGCGCCGCCGGACGTTCGCCCGAATGATCGACCAGGCACGATCCGGTGGAGCAGTCGCCGAGTTCGGCCTGCGCCAGGTCGAGCGGTGCGCTCAACCGGCGCGCGGCCCCGATCGCCGCCACGACGTCGTCACGCTCGGGGTGCGGTAAGCCGGCGCACTCCGGGATGCGCGCGTCGCAGTCCATGTACAGGAGCTGGTAGCCGCGCGTGGCGGCGCGCCAGACCCAGTCGACGTTGCCGCCGACCCCCCACAGGTGGTCGGTGTCCAACACGATCACGGACCCGATCGGCGCCGTCGGCGGGTCGCGGCGGAACCCACCCGTCCGGTTCGGCGCCACCCAGTCGGCCGAGCTGGCGAAGAGCGCGTCGTTGTCGTCGGCGGGGAAGGTGGTCGTCACGCCGACGGGGTGATGTACCCCGAGCTCGGTCTCGGCCGCGCGCACCACCTCGATCATGTGCTCCTGCCACTCGACCGAGCCGGGCGGGCTCTCGTTGCTGATCTCCCAGAGCACGTTGTCCAGGTCGGCGAGGGTCTCGACGACCTGGCGGACGTAGCGCTCCTGAACGGCGAGGACGTCGGCGTCGCCGAGCGTGTGCGCCGCCTCGCAGTTGTCGTCGCGATCGACGGCGATGCCGTTGACGTTGTTCTCGCGATGGAACGGATGGCCGGGGCACGGATTGCCGGGTGGCTGTCCCTGGTCGTCGAGACTGAACCCGTTGAACAGCATCACGGCCACGTACACGCCGGCGTCGCGCGACGCCTCGACGCGACCGCGGAGACGATCGAAGTACGCGTCGTCGAACTGGTCCAGATCGAACGCCGGGCCGCCGTCCAGCGCCGTGCCGGGCCCAGTGCGCAGGAACGGCGACGGTGAGAACCGGACGTCGTACTCGACCCGGGGCACTCCCATGAACTGCTCCCACGCCCAGAGCCGGGTGAAGTTCAGATCGAGCTCACGCATCTCGGCGAGCGCGGCGTCGATGTCGAACGGGCGGTCCGGCTCGTCCTCGACGCGGAAGTCGACCAGGTTGCCCCAGGTGTGGATGCCGGCCAGGAACACCGCGCGACCGTCACGGTCGACGAGGTAGCGGCCGTCGGGGTCGACCCGCAGCGGGCCGTTCGTCGCACCGTCGACCTCGCCGGGGGCACCGGTCGTCGCCGACGACGCCGACGACGGCGTCGAGTCCGGCGTCGAGGCCGAGGGAGCCACCGTCGGGTCGGCCGGTGCGTCGGATGTCTCGTCCACGTCAGCGTCCTCCGTGGTCGGCTCGTCCTGCGATGTGTCCGCCGTCCCGGTGGGCCCGCTCGCGCGATCGGCACTCGACGAGCACGCGCTGGTCACCGCGGCGACGCCGAGCAGCACCGCGATCGCGTGTCGGCGTCGTCGCCGACGCTGGAGACCGTGGCGACTCGGCGCGCTCACGTCGCGGGTGAGCGCCGCCTCGACGCCGTCCAGGTCGCGACCCGGTCGCGGCCGGATCGAATCGCCGCGAGCGCGCTGCGGCCGACTCGGT
>JAUHYJ010000542.1 GCA_030425785.1 Acidimicrobiia bacterium
GCGGGTGCTCTACGTGAACGACCGCGCGCTGCGCAACATCGTGATCGGCCTCGGCGGGCGGATGGACGGTGTGACCCGCCAGACCGGCTTCGACATCACCGCCGCGTCGGAGGTGATGGCGATCCTCGCGCTGGCGACGTCGGCCGAGGACATGCGGGCTCGCTTCGGCCGCATCGTCGTCGGCTACACCCGCAGCGGCGAGCCCATCACGGCCGAGCAGCTGCAGACGGCCGGTTCGATGGCCGTCATCATGCGCGACGCACTCGAGCCGAACCTGCTGCAGACGCTCGAGAACACACCGGTGATCGTGCACGCCGGCCCGTTCGGCAACATCGCCCACGGCAACTCCTCGGTCGTCGGTGACCTCGTCGGCATCCGCGGCGGCGACTACCTGATCACCGAGGCCGGCTTCGGCGCCGACATGGGCGCGGAACGGTTCTTCAACATCAAGTGCCGGGCGTCGGGGCTGACGCCCGACGCAGCGGTGCTCGTCGCGACGGTCCGGGCGCTGAAGGCGCACTCGGGCAAGTATCAGATCGTCGCCGGTCGCCCGCTGCCCGACGAGCTGCTCGAGGAGCATCCCGACGACGTCGCCGCCGGCGCCGCCAATCTGCGCAAGCAGATCGAGAACGTGAAGGCGCACGGGGTCACACCGGTCGTGGCCATCAACGGTTTCCCGACCGATCACCGGTCCGAGCACGACGTCGTCCGCCGTCTCGCCGAGGAGATGGGGGCCCGCGTCGCCGTCTGCACCCACTTCTCCGACGGCGGGGCGGGTGCCACCTCGCTCGCGGAGGCCGTCGTCGAGGCGTGCGAAGAGGACAGCAGCTTCTCGTACCTGTACGCCGACGGCGATTCGTTGAAGACGAAGATCGAGACCGTCGCGACCCGCATCTACGGCGCCGAGCGGGTCCAGTACACCGCCGCCGCGAGCAAGCAGCTGCAGACCTACGAGGACAACGGCTTCGGACACATGCCCGTCTGCATCGCCAAGACCCACCTGTCGATCTCCGGCGACCCCTCGTTGAAGGGCGCGCCGACCGGGCACACCCTCGAGGTCCGCGAGGCGCGGGCATCGGTCGGCGCCGGGTTCGTCTATCCGATCTGCGGCACGATGAGCACGATGCCGGGCCTGGCCAAGTCGCCGGCGGCGGCGCGCATCGACCTCGACGACGACGGCGAGATCGTGGGGCTCTCCTGATGGTCGGGACTGAGCCCCGCTCCGCTTCGCCCGCTCCCTCCGGCGAGCGGCGTCTCCCCGGCGGATGCAGCGCCGCCGCGCCGATACGGTGCGAGGTCGTGGTCATGAGGGGCCAAGGGGCGACAGCGTCATGAGTGACGAACACGAACGGACGGCGGGCGGGGCGATCCTGCTCGACGGGAATCGATTGCGCGACGAGATCGTCGTCCAGCTGCGCGACGAGATCGCCGCGCTCGGATCCCCGAAGGTCTGCCTCGCCACGGTGCTGGTCGGCGGCGACAAGCCCAGCCAGATCTACGTGCGGATGAAGCAGCGCAAGGCCGAAGAGGCCGGGCTCGCGCCCCGGCACGTCGAGCTGCCCGAGACCGCGACGCAGGCCGAGGTCGAAACCGCAGTGCAGGCGCTGGTCGACGACCCCGACGTGCACGGCATCCTCGTGCAGTTGCCGCTGCCGGACGGCCTCGACCCCGAGCCGGTGCTGGCGCGCATTCCACCCGCCAAGGACGTCGACGGGCTCACCGAACGATCGATGGGGCGGCTCGTGCGGGGTCTGCCCGGGCACGTGCCGTGCACGCCCCTCGGCGTGATGCGTCTGATGGAGCGCTACGGCATCGAGACGGCGGGCAAGCGCGCCGTCGTGGTCGGTCGCTCGACGCTCGTCGGCCTCCCGCAGGTGCTGTTGCTCGGCCGCAAGGGCGTCGATGCCACGGTCACGCTCGCGCACTCGCGCACGAGCGACCTGGTCGAGGTCTGCCGAGAGGCCGACATCATCGTCGCCGCGGCCGGCCAGGCCCGGATGATCACCGCCGATCACGTGAAGCCGGGCGCGGCGGTCCTCGACGTCGGCGTGTCGCGGACCGAGGCCGGCATCGTGGGCGACGTCGACTTCGACGCCGTGCAGGCCGTCGCGGGTGCCATCACGCCGATGCCGGGCGGGACCGGACCCATGACGATCGGCTGCCTCCTGCAGAACACGCTGGCGGCGGCGCGCATGCTCGGCGCCGTCTGAACGACCCGTCCGGACGAGCCGTCCGGACGAGCCGTCGACACGAGCTGTCCGAACGACGCGAGCGACGCGAACGACGCGAGCGTCGTCTCCGAGCGATCGTGCGAACGTGCGAAAGTGCTGCTACAGCTGTATCGCCGGCATGCCGATAACGACGTGACCAGGCACATCGGGTGCGACGACGTCGCGGCCACCCCGGTGCCACCCGACCACGATGACCACCAACGCCAGCCAGCACACCCAGGGCGGGGAGCGGCCGCACGCTGCCCGGCGAGTTCGCGGTGTTCGCGCGTCCTGGCTGCTCCTGGTCGTGGCGCTCGTCCCGCTGATCGGTGTGTTCGTCGTCACCGCGACGACCGTTCGCCAGGCGAGCGACACGCGCGAGACCATCGCGCGGACCGAGGAACTCGCGATGCGGGCGGTGCTGACGACCCAGCTCGACGGCGCACTGTTCGACGAGATGATCTGGAACGCGATCGACCGACTCACCGGCGAGATCGGTCTGCCCGAGTGGATGACGACCGAGGTGTTCGGCGGCGTCGCCGACGGGATCGTCGACTCCGCCGCCCGAGCCGACGAGTACGCCACCCGACTCGGCGATCAGGAGCTGATCGCTGCGATCGCGGAGGCGCGCGCCGGCACGACGAGCTTCGCCGGCTCGCTCGACTCGTTCACCGAGGTCCGCGGCACGGTCGGCGAACAGCTCGACGCCGTGCTCTCGCAGCTCTCCGAGACGACCGGTGAGTCCGGTGCGACGGCGCGGCTCCGGCGCGGCGTCGACGCGCTCCGTCTGGGCATCGAACTGCGCGCCGCGCTCGCCGACTCGTACGTGCAGTACTTCGCCACCATCTTCGACCTGCGCGATGCGCCGGCGGTCGAGCTCGCCGGGCTCATCAGCACCCGCACGCAATTCGTCGACGCGATCGAGGAACTCAGCGCTCTCGTCGACGACAACAACGTGCTCGGGG
>JAUHYJ010000543.1 GCA_030425785.1 Acidimicrobiia bacterium
GAAGTGGTCGACCAGCATCCGGATGTTGCCCGGGTCGCGCCGGAGCTGGTCGACGAACGGCGGGAGCCACACGACGGCACCCGCCCCGAGCCCGATGGCGAGGGATCGGCCGGCGCCGGGCTCGCCTCGGCGCATCGCCAGCCCGACGGCGACGAGGGCCAGGACGCTGAGGGTGATCCCGAGCGGTAGGTACGGCACGTGGGTCTGTGCTGCGAGGCTGGCGGCCACCACGACCGTCACGAGGTGACGGTGATCGCCCTCGAGCACGGCCCATGCGGCCACGAGCGCCACCAGCCACACGAGCAACGGGAAGTACGGGTTCCACGGGTGCGTGAGCACGCTCAGGCCGTAGCCGCGCACGACGAGCGCCACGACGAGCGCCACGACGAGCGCACCCCACCTGGGATGCCGACGATGGGCGATGACGAGTGCCAACCCGACGGCCGCGGCGTTGATGACGACCGACGCGAGTTCGAGGCCCCAGGCCCGGGCGCCGACGAGGCGGTAGACGGGTGCGATCAGGTAGAACGACCACGGACCTGGGTGACTGCCCTGATCGGGGAAGTCGCCGATCCGGCCGGGCAGGCCGATCAGCGGGGTGTGGCGGCCACCGACGTCGCGGACACGGAACTCGGTCATCGCCATGTCGAGTCCGGGTGCCCATGGGCGCCACAACAGCACCACCGCTGCGAGCACGAGCGGGCTCGCGACCAGGAGCCACCAGCCGAGGACGGGTGAGCGGCGCATCACGGTTCCGACGGTACCGAGGCCGTGTCCGGTGCGTCGTGCACCGGCGCATCATGCGCACCACGTTCCGAGACGATCTCGCTCACCACGAGCGCGACCAAGGACGCGGCGGCGAACATGCCGATGTCGTGGACCCGCTCGAATCGGAGCGGCCACGCACCATTGGGCAGCGGTGCCCAACGCCGCTCGCCGACCACCACGGCGGCCCCGACGACGGCGACCGTGCACACGGTCACCAGGGCGGCCAGATCGCTGCGGCGGCTCCAGCACAGACCGAGAGCGGCGGCGAGCCCCCAGATCGCTCCAGAGAGCCCGATCAGCAGGAATCCGGCGGCGATCCAGGCGACGCCGCCGGCGACGGCCGCGGGAGCGCCCAACCGGCCCGGCGATCGCAGCACGGGTGGCAGAGCTCGGGTCGGACCGTCATCGACCGCGGCGGCATGACGACGGCGCCGGAGCCGAATGGCGAGCGCCACCGACGCCAGGGCCGCCCCGAACGAGACGACCAGAGCGACCGTCAGCGGCGTCTGCAGCGTCCAGCTCACCGACACCGTGCGGGGCGAGGCGCCCGGCGGCAACCACCACGCGGTGAACCCGCCGTCGACGCGTTGCGGTGGTCCGAGGCCGGCACCGTCGAGCTCGGCGGACCAACCGGTCGAGTAGCCCTCGCCGAACACGAACCAGCACCCGGCGTCACAGCCGTCGATCGAGAATCGACCGCCGAACCGGCCCCGCTCGACCTCCTCGACGGACGGCGCTGGCGCCCGTGTCCCGAGCGCGTCGCGCAGCCCGCCGTCGAGGACGACCCGATCGAGACGGAACGTCGCGTCCGAGCCGGTGAGCGTGTGCTCACCGGGCGCCACCGGAACGGCGTCGTCGCACGGCTCGGCACGCAGCGGTTCGCCGATGAGCCAGCCGTCGCCGGTCTCGAGCGTCGCTCGCATCGGCACCCCGTCGAGATCGGCGATCTCGACGCACTCCCATCGGGTCGGCGCGTCGAGATCGACCTCGGGTGCGCCGGCGAAGTCGATCTCGCCGATCGCGACCGGTAGCTCGACGACGTCGCCGTGACGGCGGTCGATCGTCGTCGCGATCTCCGCGTCGCCGACGGCGATCTCGAGCGGGCCGGGTGCGAGCGGCGGATCGAACCTGATCGTCGACACGCCGAGTGCGTCGGGAACGAGGGCGACACGACGCTGGTCGGCCCCCGACCGCACGGCGAGCTCGGTGATCGTGCTGATGCCGGCGACCGGTTGGCTGACGCTCATCTCGACGACCGGTTCGGTCGCCGGCACCGTGAGTCGAGCTCGGTCGGGGCGGCCCCAATCGGTCATCCAGCTCGTCGTTCGGTCGCCGTCGAACGCGGCCGCGCCGACCGACCGCAACGAACCGGTCAGTCGCTCCGTGGCGACGACCGGCCAGCCGAACAGCTCGGCGAGTCGTTCGTCCGACGCCCGCGCGTCGATCCGTACGTCGACGGTCGCATCGACGAGCAGTGGCGCGTCGGTCTCGAACGACCGGCGCAGCACCGGTTCGGGGTCGGAGCGCCACCGGTCGAGCGGATCGGCGCGCTCGCGCGTGAAGACGTAGGCGGTGGGCGTGTCGGGCGGCCCGTCGGCGATACCCGCCGGCGGCCGCACGTACTCGACGGTTGGGGCCACCCCCAGGTCGATCTCGGCGAAGCCGACGCCCGCCACGGCGCCGGTGGTGCCCGGCACGCCACCGCCCACCGCCGTGATCGTGATCTCGACCTGCGAGCTCCCGGCTGTGAGCTCGACCGGCTGGGCCCCGTCGACCGACCGATCGTCGAGGGTGACCCGACGTCGCGTCGACGGATCGAGGCCACCGACGCCGTCGACGACCTCGATCTCGACGATCCGGCGCCCACGGTCGGCGACGCCCTGGCGCACCATCGCGAGGTCGCCGGTGCCGCCGTCGACCTCGAGCCGCAGGCGTTCGCCGACCGGGTCACCGTGCTCGCCCACGATCCACGCCGTCGACGGATCGCCGTCGACGGCCATCACCGCGCGGTGCTCCGGCAGGTAGGCGAACGGTTCGCCGTACGCCGAGGCGGTGGCGCGGACCGGGCCCACCTGCTCGGCGATCGTCTGGGTGGCCGGGACATCTCCGTCGAACACCGGGACGCGCGCATCGGCCGCGACCACGCCGCCGAGCAGGTCGTTCGAGGGGCCACCCGACTCGGTGAACCCGACGGTGTCCTGCGAGCCACGCCAGTGGCGCGCACGATCGCGGTTCGAGTCGGTGACGACGACACCGACGAGGTCGTCCGACCACTCCGACCAGGCCGACCCGGCGGGCGCGTCCGCCACGTACCGCACCACCACGCCGTCCGGCACGAGCCCGGCCGCCGCCGCGTCGACGAGACCGTCGCCGCTCCCGGCGAGGGCGATCGTCGCGGTCG
>JAUHYJ010000544.1 GCA_030425785.1 Acidimicrobiia bacterium
CGGTTCCACACACCGCATCCGCCGACGCTCTGGCGTGTCCAGCCCTTCTCGGAGTAGCGCATCTCGTTGCCGCGTGCGATCGGCGACCAGTACGTCTGGACGATGATCGTGTAGTCGCTCGGCGAGTAGCCGGCGTTCGTCATCGCGTCGGCGACGTTCTCCAGGGCGTCGGCGACCTCGTTCGTGCGCGCCTCGACCGCCGAGTTGGTGAAGCGGTTCTTCACGTAGCTGTCGTCGTAGCAGTAGTTCTTCCACCACGAGGGCGAGGTCAGCCAGTTGGTGACGCACCGCTGGACGATGTCCGCGAACCCGAAGTTGTTCGCACCGATCAGCACGACGACGGCGTCGACGTCGTTGGCGCTCGCGAACGCCTGGAGGTCGACGACCTGGCTGTTGCCCTCCGGGCCCGTGTACCAGTCGAGACCCGGCTTGAAGTCGCCGCCGGTCTGGGTGTACGTCCGCGCGCCAGAGCACGCCAGGTTGAGCGACAGGACGCCGCCGCCGATGTGTGCCTCGGCGGCCTTCGAGCGGTGGCAGCCCGGAACGGTCTCCGCGGTGTTCGAGGCGTTGTCGTAGTAGGCGTCGGCCCCGGTGTCGTGCCGCCACGACGACATGTTCGTGTTGCCGGCCCATCGGCCCGCCTCACCCGAGATCGCGGAGTCGCCGAGCGTGACGACCCACGACGGACCGGGCGGCGGTGCCGCGTCGACGGCCGAGGCGACGGTGACGCCCGAGACGACGAGTCCGATCGCCGCGATGACGAGCGTCAGCCGTGACCGACGCGAACGGCCCGAACCGGTGGTGCGCGTGTGCTCGTGCACGATGATTCCCCTCCTCCGGGCCCGAACCCCCGCCAGGCCCTCGCAGGATTCTGTCACATCGAGCGCCCCGCGTCGTCGGCATTCGGCCGATCGACCCCGTAGCGATCGAGCAGGTTCGCCGTCACCCGGTCGAGGGCGTCGTCGCGGCCGAGCCCGAAGACCCAGTCGGTCGTCCCGACGACGACGACCTCGCCGCCGCCGTCGAACGGCCGACACACCGACATGACCGCGTTGCCGTGCCGGGCGCGGTCGCGGTCGCCGCCGAAGATCCGGTCGGCGACGAACTCGAGGTCGCCCTGGTCGTCGAGCGCCGAGATCGACGCCGGATACTCACCGACGCCCAGGTTGCTCGACGGCACCATCGCCACGATCTCGTGGTCGGTGGGCAGATCGTCACGTGGCCACGGCACCGGCAGTTGCGTCTCGTCGAACGTGATGGGGCAACCGACCGTCTCGTAGCCGACGGCGCCGTGTGCCGCACCGAGCACGTCGCCGTAGCGCAGCTCGGTCCCGTCGAAGATCCAGTGGTCGTCGCGGTAGACGACGAACCCGCCGACGCCCCGAGCGGTCGCGCGACCGAACCGGTGGTACAGCCCGAACGCCGAGCCGGCCCCGAGGAAGCTCCACTCGGGTCGGCCCACGACCGGGTCGGCCCACATCCCCGACATCGCGGCCGGGCGCTCGCCCGTGACGGGGTCGTCGAGGTGGGCGCGGTACTTGTGGCACGTCATCGACGCCGTGCCGGCCGGGTCGACCTCGTCGCGCACCTGCCAGAACATGGTGTTGCCCGACAGGCTGACGAGATGGCCACCGCGGGCCACGTGCGCTTCGACGGCGTCGCGTTGGGGCGCCGACCAGTACTCGTCGTGGCCGACACCGATCACGAGCCGGTAGCCGTCGAGCGCCGACGGGTCGTCGGCGACGTCGCGCGACGTGAGCATGTCGAACTCGTAGCCCGCCGATTCCGCCCACTCGACGAAGCGGCGACCGTGCGAGAACCATCCGGCCGAGCCGATCGCGGCGGGATACGCGTTCCGGGTCCGGTACGCCTGGAACGTGAGCCCGTCGACGTCGGGGTCCTCACCCCAACGGGTCGGGCGCGCCTTGCGGTCGTCGCGGTCGACCTCGGGCCGGCAGAGGATCCCCCGCGCGAACGGGCGCCCGAACGACACCCGGTGACCGCCGGTGTAGAGGCTGCAGCCGCCCCAGGTGTTGTACGCGTTCCAGGTGTTGGTGTCGAGCACGAGCACCGCCGACGCCCGACGCTCGGCGGCGCGTACCACGAAGCAGGCGTGGGCGACGTCGCGACCGTCGGGTGCGTCGTGGGCCCGCAGGGTCACGAGGTGGAAGCCGGGCCGCCAGTCCTCACCGGTCGCGATCTCGAGGCTCACGGGCCACCCGCATCCCTGCGCATCGGCGTCGTCGGGCGGCGGACGGAACGTGCCCGGCAGCGACGACACCGACGACACGGTCTCGCGTGTCGCACCCCACCGTTCGACCGTGACGTCGTACCGCTCCCCGCGGGTCGAGACGTGCAACCCGATCGAGGCGCCGGCGACGACGCTCATCGACGAGCAGTAGCCCTCGATGTCGTCGTGGAACGTCTGGTCGTCGTCGGTGCGGTCGTCGGGGCGGTCGTCGGCCCCATGAAGGGTGCGGTCGTCGGCGGTTCGGTCGTTGGACACCGCCTCACCCTATGACGACCACCACGGGGCGTGACGAGCGGTCGTGACGCTCGTCAGCGCTCGTTGGGCTCGTCCCGGTCGCGGCGTCGCGACGGCGCCGACGGGCGGTCCGGTGGGCGTCCGGCCGTCACGACCTCGCAGTCCCAACCGCCGTACGTGCCGTCGAAGCGCTCCGCGATCCCACGGACCGCCCAGGCGATCGGGGTCACGTCACTCGGGACGGCGTCGTGGGTGATCACGGCGGTGCGAGCGAGATCGCCCGACAGGCGGGGCAGGTAGTCGATCGACACGCCCAACTGCTCGACCGATGCCAGGAAGCCGGCGCTGGCCGCGTCCGGCACACCGCTGACGGTGTGCTCGATGACACGCTCGCTGGTGCCGTCGTCGCCCTCCTCGAGCAGCCGTCCGAGGACGCCGAAGTCGTCCATCGACTGGAGCTCGACACCGCGCGGGCAGATCCGGGCGAACCGCTGCCAGGCCGGGTCGGCATCGACACGAACGCTGATCGTCACCCGGCGGGGTCGCGCCACGGCGGCGAACTCGGCCTCGTGGTCGGGGGACGCCAGGTACACGAGGGTGACGTGGCGACGGTGCCCGCGGACGGTGGCGGCGACGTGCCCGCCGAGCGTCTCGGCGAGGCGACGGAACTCGCGCTCGGTGAC
>JAUHYJ010000545.1 GCA_030425785.1 Acidimicrobiia bacterium
CATGCACCGGATCGCCGGCCGATCGTCGATCGACATCATCAAGTCGGGCGGCTACAAGGTCGGCGCCGGCGAGGTCGAGTCGGTCCTGCTCGGCCATCCCGGCGTCGCCGAGTGCGCCGTGGTCGGTCTGCCCGACGACGACCTCGGCGAGCGGATCGTCGCCTACGTCGTCGGCTCGGTGACGGTCGACGCGACCGATGCGCTCATCGACCACGTGGCGGCGTCGCTGTCGGTGCACAAGCGGCCCCGCGAGATCCGTGTCGTCGACTCGCTGCCCCGGAACGCGATGGGCAAGGTGCAGAAGCAGCAGCTCAAGCACGGCTGATCCGCTCAGTCGGGGGGCGCCGGATCGCCCATGCTGCGCCGCGCTCGATCGATCGCGTCCCGCGCCTGCGTCGCGACGGTGGCCGGATCGTCGACCCGTTCCGTGACCCCGCCGTCCGCGATGGCGGTGGCGATGACCAGTGCCTCGTCGTGGAAGCCGTGGCTCGCGAGCAGCTCCGCGCGCCGGAGCAGTCGTGCCTCGAGCGGCGCTTCCGGCGCGGCCACCCCGGACTGCCGCGATGTGCGGACCACGTGGACGATCGCCGCGCCGGCCAGGAACGCGGCGAGCACGAGGGCCCCGACCCAGCTGGCGACACGAATGGCGACGGCCACGCACGCCGCGAGCACCCACGCCAACTCGAGGCGCGTCTCGATGCGTGCGTACGCGCCCGTCGTACGCGCGTCGGGCGCCTGGGCCTGGATGGTCGCGTCGAGCGCCCGGCGACCGACGCTCGCGCATCCGCCCAGGACGACGATCGCGCCGATCAGGGTGAAGCGTCCGAAGAACACGCCGCCGATCGCCGCGGCACTGGCGGCGGTGAGGAGGACGGCGGTGAACATGAACCGCAGTGAGCCGCGCCGGCGCAGCCAGGGTGCGACGAACGTGCCGGCGAACGCGCCGACCGAGTTCCCGGCGATGAGTGCGCCGAGCACCCACGCGGGTTGCCCGGCGGATCGCAGCGAGAACCCGAACTGGAACAGGGCGAACCCGGCGGCGGCTCGGAGCGCCATCATGTCGGCGACGGCGTCGTTCACCTCGGGCTGGTCGAGCTCGACGAGCGCGATCCGCTCGCCGGCCGGGCCCGGCCCGGCGATGCGGACGAGTCGCATCGCCACGAGCGCGCCGCCGAGGTAGATCGCGGACGCCAGCCCGAGCGTCGCCACCGCGGACGCGAGCTGGAACAGTGCGACCCCGGCGATCGCCGCGACCGCGCCGAAGATCGTCGCCGTGCGGGAGATCCGGGCGTTGGCGCTCACCAGGTCGTCGGGGTCGTCGACGAGCGACGGGACCGCGGCGTTGCGGGTGATCGAGTACGCCTTCGCCGTCACGAGCGCGAGGAACACGAGCGGGAAGAGCAGCACGGTCCGGAGCTGCTGTGCGATGGCGAGCGCGAGGACGGCCCGGACCAGGAAGGTCAGGACGATCGTGCCCTTCAGGCCGCCGCGCAGTCGGCGCACGACCGGGTCGAGCACGGGCGCGACGAGGAGGAACGGTGCGATCGTCAGCGAGAGGAACAGCAGCACGCGGGGCCGGGCGGCGTCGGGCGAGACGGCGAAGAAGATCGATCCGGCGAGCGAGATCACCAGGCACGACTCGGCCATGCTGTGGATCGAGTGGACGCGGGTGAGCCTCGCGACCCGCCCGCCGCCGAACAGCCACGTATCGATCCGCCCGAGGCCGTCGCGTGCGTCGCGGCGGTCGGATCGGCCGCCCGGCGTCATGGGATCGCCGGTGCGACGAGCAGCTCCGGCTCGGTCTCCTCGATCGCCACGACCCGCACGTCGTCGGTCCCGCGCAGGCTGATCTGCCAGGCGTCCGCGTCGGCGGTCGAGCTCATCACCTCGGCGCGCACGACGACGACGTCCCGATCGTCGTTGAGCTGGCCGATCGCGACGAGCGGCCCGTCGAGCGGCGGCGTGTACGAGCCGTCCTCGGCGATCCCGGCCACGGCCTCGATCTCGTCGACGAACCGCAGGTCGTACTCGTCGGCGAGCTCCTGGATGACCGCGACCTGGTCGTCGACGCTGAGCGGTTCGTCGTCGAACTCGACCACGTAGACGATCGAGACGTCGTCGTCGATTGGGGCCGGGAGGTCGAGCTCACGGAAGACCGCGGTGACGATCGCGCTGGCCGAGGGCGTCGCACGCGCGGTACCGCCGGTGCACGAGGTCGTGCACCACATCACCCCGATCGCCACGACCGTCCGAAGTGCTCGCCTGTTCATGCCGGCCCAAGTGTTCCACGCCGCGGGCCACCGGCGCACCCGTCGCTCAGTGATCGACGGCCACCCGATAGTCGGTGAGGTCGACGTCGTGGGTCATCCGCCAGTACTCGAGCAGGCTCCACGGGGTCGCCAGGACGACCCGGCCCTTCGAGTTGCGGTAGTAGGTGGCGACCCCGGGGTGGGTCCAGATCATGTCGGCGTGACGGAGGTCGACCGCCGACACATAGGCGTCGTGGACGCTCCGGCGGACCTCGATGGCGTCGATGCCGCGCTCGACCATCTTCACGATCGCGTCGCAGACGTACCGGACCTGGCTCTCCGTCTGGAAGATGGCGCTGCCGCCGTGACCGAGTCCGGTGCGCGGCCCCTGGAGCACGAACAGATTGGGGAACCCGGGGATCGTGATGCCGAGATGGGCGGTGGCGTCATCGTCGTCCCACACCGCGTCGAGCGTGGTGCCGCCCCGGCCGACCGGACCGATCACCCGGATGCTCTCGTTGACCTCGAACCCCGTCGATAGCACGACGACATCGACGTCGATCTCGCGGCGTCCGCCGTCGGCGGTGCCCACGACGATCCCCGTCGGCGTGACCTCGACGAGCGAGCCGGTCACCAGCTCGACGCTGGGCTTGCGCAACATGGCGTACCAGCCGTTGTCGAGCAGGATCCGCTTGCCGTACGGCGGGTAGTCGGGGGTGCACGCGGGGATCAGCTCGGCTCGGTCGCCCAACTCCGACTCGATGTGCTCGACCATCTCGACGCGGTGCTTCTCGTTGACGCGGTTGAGCGAACGGTCGGGGTACGGCCAGTCCGGGTCCTTGCGGAGGTGCGGCAGCAGACCGTCGCCGTATCGCCAGAGCATCGTCAGCCTGAACCATTCGGCGTAGAAGGGGACG
>JAUHYJ010000546.1 GCA_030425785.1 Acidimicrobiia bacterium
GCGAGCGACGTGTTCGCGATGACGTCGTCGCCCGGCTCGACCTCGTGGATCCGGTTCCGTCCGGTGGCGACGACCTCACCCCGCGGATCGACCGCGACGGCGCCGATCCCGAAGCTGCCGTGGCAGAGCGACGTCCACGCGAGCTCGAGCGCCCCGCGCATCGCCGGGTGCAGATCCGTCACGTCACCCTCCGGTAGAGCAGGTCGACGATGTCGCGCCCTGCGGCGAGACCCTTGCGTTCGTAGCGCGTCACCGGGCGCCAGTCGGGTCGGTCGATCACGCCGCCGACCAGCTCCGGATGCCCGGCACAGACCCGCTCGGCGTGCACCGCGTAATCCGCGATGTCGGTGGCGAGATGGAGGACGCCGCCCGGCTCGAGCAATCGTGCGAACCGGTCGACGTTCGCCTCGCTCGCCATCCGCCGGTGGCGGTGCCGCGCTTTCGGCCACGGATCGGGGAAGAAGATCCGGATGCCCGACAGCGAACCCGGCGCCAAGCGCTGGGCGAACACCAGCGCGTCGCCGTGCAGGAGCCGAACGTTCGTGAGTCCCATCGTCTCGATCCGGGCGAGGGTCGATGCGACACCGGGCGTGTGGACGTCGCAGCCGATCAGGTCGTGCTGTGGTTCGGCCGCCGCCATCTCCGTCAGCGCGTCGCCGAAGCCGATCCCGACGTCGAGCAGAAGCGGCGCCCGGCGGCCGAACACCGCGACCGGGTCGAAGGGGTCACCGTGTTCGTCGACGCAGAGTTCGGGCGCCAGCCGGTCGAACAGCGCCTGACGCTCGGGCGTGAGGGGTCGCCGGCGCGGCTTGAAGGTACGGATCGGCGGGCGGGTCGTGTCGGTCACTGCGTGCTCCTGAACTTGCGCATCAGATGCTCGCCAGCGCCGACCGGTTCGTAGTGCGGTTCGCCGGTTCCCGGCAGGCAGTCGATCACGGCGTCCCAGTTCGCGTTGTGGAAGAACGCGATCGACTGTCGTGAGCAATCACGGTCGGCGTCGGACGGTGGGACGACGACCCGGTGCAGCGTCGATCGCCACCCGTCGTTCGTCCATCGCTCGAGCGCGTCGCCGACGTTGACGACGTACGCGCCCTCGACCGGTGCCACGTCGTGCCACTCCCCTGCCACGTCGCACACCTGCAGTCCGCCGGGGGCGTCGTCCTGGCGCAGCAGGGTGAGCGTGCCGTAGTCGGAGTGCGCACCGGCACGCAGCTGGCCGGGCTCGACGCCGTGGCCGCGCAGGTCGGGATAGTGGAGCAGCCGTAGCGCCGAGGTGTGCCGGTCGATGTAGGGCGCGAAGAAGGCGTCGTCGAGTCCGAGCGCCTTCGCCATCAGCGCCATCAGTCGTTCGACGAGCTGCGCGAGCGCGTCGTAGTAGGCGCGCATCGCGCCGGCGAACGCGGGGAGCGGCGGCGGCCAGGGCGTCGCCGAGTAGACGAAACGCGCCGTCTCGTCGTCGGCGAGCTCGGGTGGGCACGCGAGGAACGGCCCGATCGAGAAGGTCTCCTTCAGGTCGGCCGGGGTCGTTGCGCCGCGGCTGGCCGCCAGGCGCTCGGCTGCGAACGGTCCGTAGCCGTACGCATCGCCCACGGGGATCGACAACGCGAGCTTGTCGTCGAGCGGCAGTCGGAAGAAGTCGGCGGCCGCCGACCAGGCCGTCGCCTCGACCTCCGGGTCGAGCCCGTGGCCGACGATCTGGAAGAACCCGACGTCGCGGCAGGCGCGGTCGATACGGCCCGCGGCGGCCGCGTCGTGGAGATCGATCGTGGGGACGAACCCCACCGCCTACTCGCTGTACTCGTGCTCGGGAGCCGGGTACACGCCGGATTCGACGTCGTCGCGGTACGCGCGCGCCGCCTCGAGCAGGGTCTCGCCGATCTGGGCGTACTGCTTGACGAAGCGCGGGATGCGACCACGGGTGAACCCGGCCCAATCGCTCCAGACGAGCAACTGGCCGTCGCACTCGGGGCCGGCGCCGACCGAGATCGTGGGGATCGACAGCTCCTGGGTGACCTTGCCGGCGATCGCCGACGGCACCATCTCGAGCACGACGGCGAACGCGCCCGCCTTCTCGACCGCCTTGGCATCGGCGAGCAGCTGCTGCTCGCCGTCGTCCCCACGACCCTGGATGACGTGTCCACCGAGACCGTGCTCACTCTGCGGGGTGAACCCGATGTGGCCCATCACGGGGATGCCGGCACTGACGATGCGCTTGATCTGCTTGTAGCTCCGCTCGCCGCCCTCGAGCTTGACGGCGTGGGCGCCGGTCTCCTTCATGAACCGCAGCGCCGAGTTGAGCGCCTCGTCGGGGCCGTTCTCGTACGAGCCGAACGGCAGGTCGGCGATGACGAATGCGCGACTGACAGCGTGAGCGACGGCCCGGGTGAGCGGGATCAGTTCGTCCATGGTCACCGGCAGGGTCGTGTCGTAGCCGAAGACGGTGTTGCCGGCCGAGTCGCCGACGAGCAGGAAGTCGATCCCGGCCTCGTCGAAGATCCGTGCGGACAGGCAGTCGTAGCTGGTCAGCCCGGTGATCTTGATGCCGTTCTGCTTGGCACGTTGGAAGTGCCGCGTGCGGACGCGCTTGAGGGCCGGGTCGTCGTTCCCGCCACCGTACGGACGCTCTTGTTCGCTCACGGTTCCCTCACATCGCCATGGTACAGGGTCGATGCGGGACGGCCGGCTCGGAGCTGGCACGATGACCCCATGTTCGACACCTCGAAGCTCGGCCCGCTCTACGAGGACTTCACGGTCGGCGCGACGCTGCCCCCGCTGCCGTCGATCACCCTGACCGAGGCCGACAACGCCATCTACCGCGCCGTGACCGGCGACCAGCACCTGCTCGCTGCCGACCGACATCTCGCCGACGAGGTGGCCGGCGCACCCGCGGGCGTCGCCAACCCGGCGCTGGTGCTCCAGTACTCCATCGGACAGACCACGATGGCGACACGCCAGGCGATCGCGAACCTCTACTACCGCTCGGTGCGTGTGCTGCGTCCCGTCACGATCGGGCAGACGCTGTCGACCACGACGACGGTGCTCGGCCTGAAGGACTCGGCGCCCAAGGGCGACCAGTTCCGGGGGAAGGTGTGGCTCGGGATCACGACGTCGAGCGAGGACGGCCCGGTCGTCGAGTACGAGCGGTGCGCCCTCGTCCGTGGG
>JAUHYJ010000547.1 GCA_030425785.1 Acidimicrobiia bacterium
GGTCAGCGCGGCGGCCCACGCGCCGACGACGATCGGCCAGCGGTGCATCGGCCGCAACCACAGGTAGACGAGGGTGCCGTCCTCGCGCGTGTCGCCCAGCGCGGCCGCGGCGAACACGAGCGACACGACCGGCACCACGATCGTGAACCCGACGTTGGCGATGATCTGGACGCCGGCCTCGAGCCGGTCGTCGACCTCGTCGCTGGCACCGACCGCCCATGCCACGACGACCACGATCGCGCCGACGGCGAGCAGCCCGATGAGCCGACCGCGCGTGACGAGCTGGCGCAGCAGCACGCCGTAGGTGAGCCGGGCGGCGGTGATCGAGTCGACGGCGCTCATCGGCGGCGCTCCACCAGGTAGCGGAAGACCGACTCGAGGTCGTCGTCGGTCGGTTCGACCTCGCGCAGGCGCACCCCGAGCTCACGTGCCACGACGGCGATGCCGCGTCCGAACCGGTCGGCGTCGGACGTGTCGGCGACGACCTCGTCGGCGCCGACCGAGACCCCGTCGACCAGGCTGCGCGCCACGAGCGCCGCCGCGAGCTCGCGGGGACGGTCGGTCGCGACGCGGAGACGGAGGGGGCGATCGTCCATCAGGTTGCGCAGCGCCCGGTAGTCGCCGGTGGCCGCCAACCGGCCCTGGGCGATCACGAGCACGTTCGAGCCGAGGCGCGCCACCTCGTCGAGCACGTGGCTCGACACGAGCACGCAGGTGCCGGTCTCGCCGAGCTCGTGGAACCGGGCGATCATCCGGTTGCGCTGCACCGGGTCGAGCCCGGTCAGCGGCTCGTCGAGGATCAGGACCTCGGGCTCGTTCACGAGCGCGGCCGCGAGCTTGACCCGCTGGCGCATGCCCTTCGAGTACGCCCCGACCGGCTTCGTCTCGTTCGGGTCGAGGTCGACGTAGGCGAGCGCGCGGCGGGCGGCGGCCTCGGGGTCGACGAGCGCATGCGTCTTGGCGGCGATCTCGACGAAGGTGTGTGCCGTCAGGCGGTCGAACAAGGCGTCCTGCTGCGGTGCGAGGCCGATCCGACCCCGGACCTCGCGGTCGGTGCGGGCGTCGGCGCCGAGGATCCGGACCGCGCCCTGCGACGGCGGCGTGAGCCCGCACATGATCCGGAACAGCGTCGACTTGCCGGCGCCGTTCGGGCCGAGCAACGCGGTGACGCCAGGCCCGACGCTGAAGGTGACGTCGGAGACGGCGACGACGTCGCCGAACGCCTTCGACACGCCGCTCACCTCGACCATGCCGGCGGCCGGCATCGGCGCCGCGGTGGGAGGAGCCCAGGTCGACATCAGACCGCCGCCAGCCTGCGGTAGCGGTACGCGATGATGCCGGCCGGGATGAGCAGCCACGCTGCACAGGCGAGCACGACGAGCGGCGTCGAGATGCCGGCGTACTCGAACGACTCGCCGCCGAACATGCGGGCCGGGAGCTCGAGCGGCGTGGCGAGGGGGTCGAGCAGGCGGACCTCGTCGGGCGCCACGTCGCTCTCGACGGTCGCCCCGACGGCGATCGACACGCCGAACACGAGCAGGACGACCGCGATGCTCGCGAAGGCCCTGCGGTCGGTCAGGCTCGACGCCGCCAGGCTGACGGCGGCGTAGATCGCGCTCGCGATCAGACCGCCGAGCAGGAGTCGGGCGGCGACGCCCAGCCAGGCCGGGAAGCCGTCGGGGCCCTGGCCCTGCACGGTGTAGCCGACGAACGCCAGCATGGCGGGGCCGCCGATGATCAGCCAGAGCGTGCCGACGACCGCGACCGCCTTGGCGAGCAGGTAGGTGGGTTTGGTCAGCGGCGTCGACAGATAGAGGGCGAACATCCCGTCGCGCCGGTCACGGACGATCGCCTCGGGAGCGACGAAGGCGGTGAACAGCAGCGCCGCCATGATCGAGAAGCCGAAGAACTCCCAGTACTCGGGCCGGACCTCGTCGCCGATCTCGCCGAGCAGGATCGAGATCGCGACGAACACGAGCGCCGGGACGAACGCGACCACCGCCACGATGACCGGGAAGACCTTGTGGCGCCCGGGGCGCCCGAGCCCGAGGATGCTGCGGACCGTGTGGCGAACCACCGACCGCACGCCGCCGGAGACGCCGGAGCGTCGACCGTCGTACTTGCGATACCCGCGGTCGAGGATGCGTGCGTCGCTCACGGTGCGACCTCCTGCGCCGCGTGGAACAGGTCCTCGAGCCGACGACGTCGCCGCACGATGCGACCGATCCGGGCCTGCTGATCCGCGACGGCGTCGCGCACGGCGTCGGCGACGAGGTCGGCATCGGTGCCGACGACGTCGACGGCACCCGCCCGCCCGAGTGGGCGCACGTCGAGCCCGGTGCGTCGGAGCGCGGCGATCACCTCGTCGGCGGCGCCGGGGCGGTCGGCGATCTCGATCAGTTCGATCGTCACCCCGTCGTCGGTGCCGACGAGGTCGGCGAGCGAGCCCGACGCGACCAGCCGACCGGCGTCGAGCGCGACGACGTGGTCGCAGATCCGTTCGACCTCTTCGAGCAGGTGCGACGACAGGATCACGTCGATCGAGTAGTCGGCGCTGATCTGGCGGATCAGGGCGAGCATCTCGTCGCGCTGCACCGGGTCGAGGCCGTCCGTCGGCTCGTCGAGGAACACGAGCGACGGGTCGGCGGCGATGGCCTGCGCGAGCTTGACGCGCTGGCGCTGACCGGTCGACATCGTGCCGAGCGCACGGAACCGCTCCTCCCCCAGGCCGACGAGCCAGAGGGCGTCGCTGGCTCGGCCGCGCGCCTCGTCCTTGGGCATGCCGCGCACCTCGGCGAGGTGCTTGACGAAGTCGGACGCCGGCATGTCCTCGGGCAGCACGTTGCGCTCGGGCCCGTAGCCGACGCGCGCACGCAGCTCGGCGCCCTGGGACATCGGGTCGAGGCCGAGCACCTGCATGGTGCCGGCGGTCGGGCGGCGCAGGCCGAGCAGGATCGACATCAGTGTCGTCTTGCCGGCTCCGTTGGCGCCGACGAGACCGGTGACGCCGCGGTGGACCTCGACGTCGAGCGCGTCGAGGGCGCGGTTCGACCCGAACTGCATCGTGAGCCCGGACGTGACGATCACGGGCGCGGGCGCCGAGTGGGGCGCGGGGTCGGGGGGCGTCACGTCCACGGGTGCATCATGCCT